>DATKCB010000578.1:0-2920 GCA_035513495.1 Planctomycetaceae bacterium
ACTCTCGCCATGCGAACTCTCTCTTCGATGATATTCATCGCCACGGCTGTGATGGCGTCAGCCGAAGTACTCCCGTCTGAAATTCCCGTCAAGCTGGTTCAAATCACATTGTCGCAGAAGGCCGATCTGGCGCTGTCCGAAGCGGGGAGTCTTTCGGAAGTCACTGCTCAGGAAGGGAAACAATACGATGCGGGAGAAATCCTCTCGCGGCTCGACGATGAGGAAGCCGAACTGCTGGTCTCACGGGCGCGTGCGGAGTTATCGATTGCGGAAGCCGAAGCCGAAAGGGACTGCGGTTGTCCGCATCGTGCGACTCGATCGTCTGAAAGTTCAGGGATTTATCGGAGCCGAGCATCTTCCCGCGAGCGTGCAGGGCCGGAAGGTCACGATCGCGATTCCCCTCGCAGACGGCACCACAAAGAGACTCGAATCGACCGTGGCCTTTGTCAGTCCCGAGGTCAATCCGATCAACAAACAACGCCCCGTCTGGGCGGAGATCGACAACGAATCGCTGCTCCTCTCGCCGGGCATGAAAGCCGAGATGACCATTCTCATCGGGAATGCATCAGCGCGGACCGAATGATGTATCCACAGACCGATCCGTCCTCAGAGGACCCGTTTGCGTGACTGCTTCCTTGATCGCACCGCTGCCGATCCGAATGAGACCCGATCTGATCGTGCGGGCCGGCCATTCGGGAACGCGCGCCGTATGGGTGATCAAGGATCCGATCCGATTGCAGTATTTTCGTTTCCAAAGCGAGGAACATGAACTGTTGCGGATGCTCGACGGAACTCACAGCCTCCGCGACCTGCAACGGCATCTCGAACAGTTACTCGCGCCCGCCAAAATATCGATCGAACGCATCGAGTTTTTCCTGAGCGGACTCCATGCTGACGGATTGATCGTGATCGACGAACCGGGACAGGATCGACTGCTCCGCGAACGGGAGTCCCGTACGAAACGAAGCCGTCTGATCAGGCAATGGTCCAATCCTCTCGCGGTTCGATTTCCCGGAGTGGACCCCGGTTGGCTGTTGAACGGTTTTACGAGTCTGTTCGGATTTCTGTTTCATCCCGCTGCTCTGCTTGTGAGCCTGATTCCCATCCTGTCCGCACTGGTCTGGGTACTCGCACACTGGGCAGACGTGGTGCAGAAGCCCCCCTCGTTCGAGGCATTTTTTCTGGGACGAAATTTGATTGTCCTGCTGGTCACGCTGGCGACGGTCAAGATCATCCACGAGTTCGGACACGCGACGGCCTGCCGCCGCTACGGGGCGGAATGCCGGGAGATCGGACTCATGCTGCTCGTGTTCATGCCGACTTTGTACTGCAACGTGAGCGACGCGTGGATGATCCCCGCGCGATGGAAGCGGATCGTCGTGTCGCTGGCGGGAGTTTACGTCGAGTTGCTGCTCGCGACGATCGCCACGTTTCTATGGTGGAACAGCAATCCGGGTCAGTTTCAGATGTTGTGTCTCAACGTGATGGCGGTCTGTTCGGTTTCGACGTTGCTGATCAATCTGAATCCGCTGTTGCGGTACGACGGCTACTACGCCCTGTCAGATCTCAGTTGCTCTCCGAACTTGTGGAGCCGATCTCGCGAGTGGTGGAAGTCGCGTTTAACGAAGCTTTGCCTGGGAACCGATCTGTCGAGTCCCGAATTCGTCTCCGATCGGCGCTCGTTCTTTCTGGGAAGTTCAGTAGGATCAGTTGGAAGAGTTTGAAATGTGTGAAAAGTAGAAGGTGGAAGAGTGAAGGGCTAAGAGGAATGAATCAAGGCACTGCGGAGGAATTCAACCACACATGAACGACTCGCTCCCTGAATCGAGATCGAAAACCCCACTCCTCGAAATGCGCGGGATCCGCAAGTCGTTTCCCGGGGTGAATGCCCTGTCTGGAGTCGATCTGACGCTCCGTTCGGGTGAGGTACTCGCGCTGATGGGCGAGAACGGTGCGGGCAAAAGTACCTTGATGAAAGTGCTCGGAGGCGCTCATCGTCCAGACACGGGAACGATCCATATCGATGGGAAAATTGTCGAGTTCCATTCTCCGCACGACTCCCAGGCAGCGGGGATCGCAGCAATCTATCAGGAATTCAATCTGATCCCCACGCTCTCAGCACGCGAAAATATCTTTCTCGGCCGGGAACAAACGACCAAAGGGTGGATCGATTCGAAGGCGGAACGATCCCAGGCGCTCGCACTGTTCCAGCGGCTCAGAGTTGCGATCGATCCCGAGACCCCCTGCCGTCGGTTGCCGGTCTCTCAACTGCAGCTCGTCGAAATCGCCAAAGCGCTTTCGCAGAAAGCCCGGATTCTGGTTCTCGACGAACCTTCCTCGGCGCTCACTTCGAGCGAGGTCGAGAGCCTGTTTCGCATCATCCGGGAATTGAAAGAACAAGGACTCGGACTGATCTATATCAGCCACCGGCTGGAAGAGATCTTTCAGATCGCCGACCGCGTCACAGTCCTCCGCGACGGACAGTACGTCGGTGAAGAACGAGTCGAAGGCTTGTCGAGAAATCGGCTGATTTCCCTGATGGTGGGACGCGAACTGACTGAAGAGTTTCCCAAACGCAACGTCCAGCGGGGAGACACGTTACTCGAAGTCAATAATCTGTCCCGCGAAGGGATCGTCAATGAGGTTTCCTTTCACGTTCGCCGCGGCGAGATTCTGGGGCTCACCGGACTGATGGGTGCGGGTCGAACGGAAACGGTTCGACTGATTTTTGGAGCCGACAAGCGTGATTCGGGGACGATTGCTCTCGACGGGAAACCGCTCAAACTCAAGCATCCACGCGACGCGATCCGGGCCGGGATCGGATTGCTCACCGAGGATCGCAAACAGCAGGGGTTGATTCTCGGACATTCGGTCCGGGACAACTTTGCGCTGCCGAATTTCAATCGTCTTTCCCGTTCGG
>DATKCB010000579.1:0-4126 GCA_035513495.1 Planctomycetaceae bacterium
ATGTAGGGATCGGCGAAGTGATGTTGCCCGATTCGGGGGAGGTCATTTTACCGAAGTTTCTCGACGGCACTCGCCAGGATGCCTACGGTGAGGGGACGTCCCGCCGCGTGCAATTCGTGCGCTGGCTGACCGACCCGGCGAATCCGTATTTCGCCCGTGCCACGGCGAATCGTATCTGGGGGCAAATGTTCGGTAAGGGGATCACCGATCCGATCGACAACTTCGGCGTTCAGCACAAGCCGCGGGTCCCGGAGATCATCGATCTGCTGGCCGGGCATCTGATCGCTTCCGACTTTCAACTCTCGGAAGTTCTGCGAGCCGTGGTTCTTTCGCAAGCTTACCGGCTCTCCAGCGGAGCCGAAACCGCCGATTCCCAGCGGCTCGATTGGTTCGCCCAGATGCAGGTCAAGATGCTCACCGCCGAGCAGATTTATGACTGCATTTCGGTGGCGACATTGCTCGATTACGGCAACGCACAAGCGGGCGGTCAGTTCAATCTCTCCCGGTTCAGCAATCCGGCGCGGGAAGAGTTTCTGCAGCAGTTCAGCACTCCGTCAGGCTCAATGACTGATTATCAGGCGGGGATTCCCCAAGCCTTGACGTTAATGAACGGGACGTTGATCTCCAATGCCACAGGGATCTCAAGCAGTGGATTACTCAAATCGCTGGAGGCACCGTTCTTCGATAATCGGCAGAGAATCGAAGTGCTTTACATGTCGACATTGTCTCGCCCCCCTCGCCCGTCGGAATGGACCGCTCTCGAACAGTTCCTTCCGCTCGATGTTGAGGGAGAGGAATTACATAACGGGTTGTCCGATCTGCTGTGGGTGCTGCTCAACAGCGCTGAATTTACGATGAACCATTAATCCTTTTTCACGACCTTTCTCGGAAAGGATCTGCCATGAGCACACGACTGTCGCGAAGATCACTCTTGACCACTTTAGCTGCTGGTATCGGAACCGCCAGCGTGAGTCCGTGGTTTCCCGCCTTCGCAGAAACGCTGGTCGCGGACAAACAACGCAAGCGTCACTTCATTCTATTGTGGATGAGCGGCGGTCCGACGCAGACCGACACCTTCGACATGAAGCCGGGCCACGAAAACGGTGGCGAATTTGCGGAAATCGAAACCGCCTCGCCGGGACTTCGCTTCAGCGAACATTTTCCTAAACTGGCCAAACTCTCCGACCAGATGGCTGTGATGCGGGGACTTTCGACCAAAGAGGGGGACCACGGCCGGGGAACGTATCTGATGAAGACCGGACAGGCTCCGATGGGCAGCCCGATCCGCTATCCCAACATCGGTTCGTCGCTGGCGAATCAACTCAGCGCCGGCGATCTGTCCAAACCGCAGTATATCAGTGTCGCTCCGTTTCGGGCGTTCAATCAGGATGCATTCAGTCCGGGATTTCTCGGTCCGCGTTTCGGACCCTTGTTCGTCGGTTCGTCCGATATCCCCGGCGGCGGCGTCTCCAACAATGCGGACGGATATCCCGAACTGCGGGTGCAATCCCTCGACCGCACAGCCGGAATTACTGCAGATCGCATGGACAAGCGTCTTGAAATGTGGACCGCCTTGCAAAGTGAATTCCTGGCGAAACACCAGGTCGGAGCGCCCAAGGATCACAACAGCATTTATCAGGCTGCCGCAAAGTTCATGAACAGCAAAGAAGCTCAGGCCTTCGATCTGTCGCAAGAACCTGAAAAGCTTCGCGAAGAGTACGGTAAGACGGTGTTCGGACAAGGTTGTCTGCTGGCCCGGCGGTTGATCGAAAACGGCATTTCGGTCGTCGAAGTCTCCCTCGGCTACAGCAGTAACGGAGTCGGCTGGGACACTCACTCCAACAATTTCGATGCCGTCCGCGATTTGTCGGCGGACCTCGACGCGGGTTGGGGAACCCTGATGCGCGATCTCAAAGACCGGGGACTGCTCGAATCGACCACGATCTTGTGGATGGGAGAATTCGGGCGGACCCCGAAAATCAATACGAACGCCGGCCGCGACCACTTCCCCGCTGCTTGGAGTGCGGTCCTGGCCGGAGGCGGGATCGCCGGCGGTCAAGCCTACGGAAAAACCAGCGAAGACGGAATGAATGTCGTCGATGGAAAAATCAGCGTTCAAGATCTGCTGGCAACCCTGTGCGAAGCCGTCGGCATTGGTTCGTATGCCGCCAATACTCATCCCAATGGACGACCGATTCCGATCTCCGACGGAACGCCGGTCAAGGAGGTCCTGGCGTGATCTCTCAAAACCGGACATCATCCGTTCGACGAATCGAATACCGGATCGGAGGCGTTCTTGGTCTATTGTGCGCGAGCGCGTTGACGTTTCTGCTCGCCAACACGCAGGCGGAAGAGGCCTTCCGGTCGCTGAGCGTCCCGGTCATCGTTGCTTCGTCGAGTCCGGAGAGAACCGACCCGCAGATGGTAATGACACCTGCTGCTGCCGACACCACTCAACCCACGCTCCCGGGCGGGAAGTTGCCGCAATATCAACTGACGCCACGACTGAACACCGTCGACACCGACGAACAAATCGAAAGTTCGAAAGTCCGATTTTTATTGGCTTTACCGA
Source organism: Planctomycetaceae bacterium (assembly GCA_035513495.1). Classification (GTDB taxonomy): domain Bacteria; phylum Planctomycetota; class Planctomycetia; order Planctomycetales; family Planctomycetaceae; genus DATKCB01. Next base: position 2,573 of record DATKCB010000579.1, read on the forward strand.
AAGAACCAATCTTGATCGAAGCTGCGATTACGATCGACGGCGAGCCGTTTCGCCAGAAGCGGGAACAGCGAGTGCAGGAGGCTTTGAAAGCAGTCTTGCAACCGCCGAGCGAACGGGAACTCCCGGCAGAGACCGAAGTCGTCAGGGTCGATCCTGCCGATGACAGTGAAACAGCCGACGAAGAGAAACCTTTGCGGGCCGAAAGAGAAGTAGAAGCGGCCGAATCGCGTTCTCCGAACGCTTATCAGTCCGCCTCCTCCGCCATCGAAAAACTGAGGCGCTACATGACATCGATCGGCCGCGAGCCTTCATTGGCCGAAGTTCGCTGGTTCTTCGTCCATCGAGTGGACGGTCCGACGTTGCTGCTGCTGCGAGACAGTTTTCAGGCGTTTCGAGCCGACCAGACTCCCCTGTTTCACATCCTCGACCGCAATCGGGACGGTACGATCTCTAGCGCGGAAATCGCTCAGTCGGTGGAATCGTTCCTCGATTGCGATCTGAATCGAAACGAGGTGGTCGATTATCTGGAACTCAACGAAGTCGCGAACGACCCTCGTCTCAAACGCGATCCTCCCGTCGGAAGCAGTCCGCTGTTGTATCTGATTCCCGATGAGGCCAATGCGGGAGAGATTTATTCAGAGCTTCTCGCAGCCTATGTAAGTTCTCCGGTTGCCGATGCCTCGTTGCCGCGAAAATTCGATCCGAACTCCAACGGAATGTGGGAGCTGGAGGAGTTGAATCATTTACGGACGATGCCGGCTGACATTCAGTTGAACATCCAGTTCGATTCAACCTCGCCGGAGAACTCGGCGGTGACCATTTCCGAAACTTCTCTTTCAGCAATCGAAGCCCAAAACATCTCAGCCAGGATCGTGAACTCGTCGATCGTCATTTCGCGAGAAGACTGTGAGATCTGGTTTTCAGCCAATCAACTTCAGGTCAGCGATCAGATCTCGATCGGTGCGGTGAATGACGGGTATCCGATGTTGCCGGTGCTCGATCCCAACGACGACGGGCGTTTCACGTTACGAGAACTTCGCGGACTGGCGGAATCCCTGAAACAGTTCGACCGGAATCAGGACGGACAGATTCTGAGGGACGAACTTCGTCCGACGATTCGCGTCGCCTTCGGCATGGGCCCTTTCGCTCATCAGGCGTTGGCAGGAATTCGGAGCGTCAACTCGTCGGCGAAGCCTTTGGTTTCGGGTCCCGAATGGTTTGTCCGCATGGACCGTAACAAGGACGGTGACCTGACGCGTAACGAGTTCCCGGGTACCGATGAGCAGTTCGATCGACTGAATGCCGACGGTGATGAGTTCATCAGTACGGAAGAAGCCTTGGTGTTCGATCGCAAGACCGCTCCGAATCCTCCTCAAACCGATACTCCCAAAGTCATCGAAGTCGATGACAAAAAGCCTGGCAAGCAGGCCGCAAGTGCTGACAATTAAAGCCCGTTTTCGGGCGTTCAAGAAAAGTTGAGAGGGAACCTGATCCAATGAATCGAATTCAAACATCGACAGACGTCGCCGCTCAAGCCCGTGCGAACGGCAAACC
>DATKCB010000580.1:0-11495 GCA_035513495.1 Planctomycetaceae bacterium
AAACTGAAAGAGACCCGCCGCTCCCGATCCGAAACTTCCCCCGCCGAACGGTGATCCCATCGACCTTCGATTTCCCGGTTCGGGATCGAAATCGCGACGATTGTTTCGAGGGGGGCGAGCGTTCTGTTCGTCGTTGGCATCGTTTCGACGTTCGTTTCGACGGACGTTTTGCGGATCGTTTCGATTGTTCCCCTGACCGTCGTTGCGATGCGCATGCCCCTGCCCCTCGCCGTTGTTGCCTCCGCCTTCATTACCCCCTCTTCGATTGAAAGGAGAGTCCCAACTTCGGGCAGGTTGCCTGAGATTTTTCAGATAGCGCAGTTCGGGAGAGTTGAAAATCGTCTCCTTGTTTTCTTTGACCTGGGACCGGTCGACAATCTGTTGCGCATCGCATCGCGCGAGCGGGAGATTCAGGGCAAGCATGTAAAAAACAAGAAAACTGTGTTTCACAAGACCGTCTCCTGCAGATAATCCACTTCCTTCTGAAAACGGAGTTCCAGATCCCAGAAGTCCCCCCGCACGCGTAAATCGACGTAGCTGAAAAACCAGGCGAAACGGGCGATGGGATAAATCAACAGCAACAGTGCAGCGATCACAGCCAGTACGGTCGGGTCGTGCAAGAGCAACTCCCCGGCCATCTCCAACTGCTGGTCGAATTCGACATAGTCACTGCTGGCAGCACTCACGCGACCCCAGAAAAAGTCGATCCCCAACACTTGAGTGGCGACAAAATCGATCGTCGCGAACAGAGAGATAAAAACGGCTGAGATGATCATCAGGATGCCGATACTCCGCTGGATGAGTTGCCCTAACTCCTGTCCGATCAACTCAGAATTCCGCCGGTCTTTACGGCGTCCCTGCAATTCCGACAGGCAGGCTTTTTCGACCATAAACGACGAACGGACTCCGATCCACCATCCCGGAATCACCAAGAGACATAGCCCCACGAGCGTCACCAATCTCATGAACAGCGTTTTCAGACTCAAAACGAGCAACTGACGAAACTCGCGCGACGACTGAGGATAGCGCTCGAACGGTTCCCCGAAGGATGCGTGGATGGTCCGCGCCCCGAGAATGCACCCGAACGGTGCGGTCGTAAAAAAGACGATCCCGATCGCAGTCAGAATGTTCCATTCCCAGGTCCGCGATCCCGCGTACACCAACAGGCAGACCGGAACAGCGAACAGACACCAGAGTTTCAGAATCGAGATCAGATGTCGTCCGTAGAACATCACACCCAGATCGAGACAATTGATTGTCGATCGCGGAATCAGCGGTACGGCCAGATCGTCAAGCTTCACGAAGGTGACCTCCCAGCTTTTCGTTTCCGGCCAGGAGTAGCCACGCATACACGAAGACCCACGAGACCAGCCCGACCGAATATTTGATCGACGGAGCGATCGGAGCCGGCGACCAGAACGCTTCGATCCCGGCCGCCACGAACAGCATGATCGCCGCACCCGCCGCAACCTGTACGGCTTCATTTCCCCGCACGCGTAACGACTCGCCGAGCGAGCGATTCCCTCGATGCAGAATCGCATCTCCCAACATTAACCCGGCTGCACCCGAAACCGCGATCGCGGTCAGTTCGAACGATCCGTGCGTGACGACGAAGCTGAGAAAATTATCACCGTGTCCGGCGGCGACGATATAGCCGGCGGTTGCACCGATCACGACTCCGTTAAACAGCAGGTCGTAGACCGTTCTAATGCCGAGGAGAATCCCCACGGCGAAGCAGCGCAGCGCGATCCCGACGTTGTTCTTCACATAAAATCCCGCCATGATGGAACGCTGGTCGAAAAATCCCTCGACCACCAGTTCCTCGTCCTGATCGTCGTTCTGCTTTCCGACGTCTTCCGCGAACGAAGGGGACTCGTACATCTCTTCCATCATTTCGAGTTGCTCCACCGGAAGAATCGACGACGCCAACGAAGGCTGCGCCTGAATCACGCCCCACGTGATCAACATCGGCAGGAAGAACAGACACCAGCCCAGCAGGAAATACTTCCCGTTCTTTCGGAGCAGGATCGGAAATCCGGTTGCCACAAACCACAGGAATCGCGAAAAATTGCCGCGCGGAGCGGCGTAAAAATTGTTGTAGCCTCGCGTCACCAGCGCGTTGAGAAAATCGGCGATTTCCTGCCCCCATTCGCGCGAACGGATCACCGCCAGATCGTTCGAAACTTCCCGCAAGAGTCGCGAGAACTCGGCCAATTCGGACGCTTTGATCTGTTTCGACTTCTCGATTTCAAGACGATCGAGGAGCGTCCGGAATTTCGTCCAGTCGGGGCGGCGTTTCTGCACGAACTCGCGTTTGTTCACGATTCCACTCCCGCAAACATGTCGGCCGTGCCGGAGTGAACGGGAGTGTCGTCTTCTTTTTGTCTGAGGAAGGTGACGTAGACGCGGGCCAGAAACGCCATCGAATAGTTTTTCACCTGATCGAGGTCGGCCTGGTAATCCAATTTTTGGGCCAGCACGAGAGCCAGTTCGCGGGCGATATCGTGTCCCCGCTCGTGAGGCACGCGCTGATGGCTGTTGTTCCGGCGGCTCAGCAGGTGGTCGATCAGCGTCAGCGTCCGTTCCGAAGGTACGAACGAACCGATGTCGCTACGGTTCAGCGGTTTGATCGTTTCGAGAATGATCGGTTCGGTCGGCAGGCGGACTTCTTTTTCGTGAATCACGATCGTTCCGGCCGCGAGATCGCCCAAGCGTTGAAATCGCCGCGTACACAGCATGCTGATGAATCCGAACCCGTAAAAACCGAGTCCGTCCGCCGCCCGCAACAGATTTCTCATCATCGCGGCCCAGAACGACAGGGGATAGCCGTACTTTTCGATCACGCGAATCCCCATCGCTTTTTTGCCTAATGTTCGGCCACCGTAAAATCCCTCGGAAATCGCAAAGTAGCCCCACTCGACGAAAAACGAGATCAGCAGAAACAATCCGACTGACATGCCCGTTCCGAGAAAAGTGAATCCCGCACACATCAGCACAATCCCGACGATCACCATGATCGCGCCCCGCAGGAGCGTGTCCAGCAGATACGCTCCGATGCGTGCGGCGGGTCCCGCCAGCCGGTACGTCATCCGTACGCATTCCGGAGTCTCGACCGGCATCTCCAGGCTGATCGGTTCAGATCTGCGCAGCATCGAACTGGATGCGTGAGCGGAAGCCGATGTGGTCTGTTTCAGAGATTGATTCATATCGATGCGACGTTGAAAGCCGCGACAGATTTCGGAATTGAGGCGCAAACCGTTCCCGATGCGAACGCGAAAGGCAGCAAGTCCGGACCGAGGATCTCGATTCAGAATACTCGCCCTGCGGGGACAACTTCCAGTCGAAACCCATACGATACGGTTTACGGCAGTTCTCTGCTTCTGGTGAATCAGAATTCAGCCTTGCTCTGGGGAAGAATCGTCCGAGAATGACAGAGTGACTGGTTCCCCTCCGAAATCCGCGACGAGAAGCAACATTCGATGCCTGATCCGATCCCCCTGCTCGCCGACGAATTACCGAATAACATGCTCGAATTACTGGGGGACCGGTTCGAGATTGTTCCTCTCGTGAAGGAAACTCCGAAAGAGGACTCTGCTCGAGTCGAAGGACTGATTACCTACGGACATCCGAGCGTCACAGGAAACCTGCTCGATCGCTGTCCTTTGCTGAAAGTCGTCAGCAATCACGGAGTGGGGGTCGATCATATCGATGTGGCTGCGGCTGCGGAGCGAAACATCCCCGTCGGAAACACTCCCGGCTGCCTCGATCGCTCGACTGCCGACATGACGATGGCATTGATCCTCTCAGTCGCCAGAAATATCGTGTTAGGAGACCGCTTCGCCCGCTCCAAAGAATTCACTCATTACGACCCCAGGATTCTGATCGGGCAGGAAGTTTCGGGAAGCGTACTCGGGATCGTCGGCATGGGTCGCATCGGGAAGGAAGTCGCCCGCCGGGCGAGGGCGTTCGAAATGACGATTCTGTACCACAACCGGCATCGCGACGAAGCCGCCGAAAACGAACTCGGAGTCAGTTATGCCGATCTTGAAGAACTTCTGGCAGAATCCGACTTCGTGACACTCAATTGCCCGCTGACCCGCCAGACGCACCACATGATTTCCTCGCGTCAGCTTGAGGTTATGAAACCGTCCGGGATTCTGATCAATATGGCGCGGGGAGGTGTGGTCGATACGCAGGCCCTGTACGATGCGCTCGTATCGGGACAAATCGCGGCGGCGGGTCTCGACGTGACCGAGCCGGAACCGCTTCCCCGGGATCACCCGCTGCTAAAACTGGATAACGTGATCATCCTGCCTCACCTGGGAAGTGCTTCGAATCGAACCCGGCAACGAATGGTGGAGATGACCGTCGAAAACCTGATCGCCGGCATCGAGCAACGAGAACTGCCGTATCGAGTGAATGGTTGAATCTCCGGCTTCTGTTTCGAATTCCGCTCTCTGCTTTCGAACTCGTCCTCAACAGAGTTCGAGCGAGAGACATTCCAACTGTTCGCGGAGGCGGTCGAGCGAGCGCGAGAGCAACTGTCGGACGCGCTCCGTACTGATGCCCAGTTCCGCGGCAATCTCCCGCAGCCGATACGACTGATTTTCTTTGTTCACTCCGAATCGCGAACAGAGAATCATCCGGTCCCGGGCTTCCAGGTCGTCCAGCAGCGCCTCGACCGCCTCGGAAATCTGCTGATGATACTGTTCGTCCGCGCGCACCGAGTTTCGTTCGTCTTCGATGTTGAACAACACCTCCTCGCTCCCGCTCGCGTATCGATACGCGTGAGTTCGATTCCGGGGACGCGAACGAAACAGCGCATTACGGATCGCCCAGGTGGCGTACGTGCTGAAACGGGTTCCCCGCTCGAAATCGAAGATTTCCACCGCACGGATCAGGGGCAGGTTTCCGTCGCTGATCAGATCTTCGAGCCGATTGTCCCGATCGACCAGTTTCTTGGCAATGGAAACCACCAGACGCAAATTGGCCGAGACGATTCGGTTCCGGAACTCTTCGGATCGTTCGAGCAGACGGGCGGCCTTCCGCAGGGGACGTCTTTTTTTCGACATCCGTTCCGACGCGCAGTGCTTCAGATAGTTCATCCAGCGGAAAATCTCATACTCCTGTGCGCCTTCGAGTAACGGAACTCGGCGGAGTTCGGTGAGATAAGTGGACAGTCCCACTTCCGCATAATCGAGAGAGATCTTCTGAATGTGCAGTTCGATCGGTTCGAGGCGGCACAATTCTTCGATTGTCAGGTTCTTGTAGCGACGATCGAGGTTTTCAAAGGTGGGACTCCGAACGAATTCGATCTCGTTTTCCGGGATCGAAAGCGAACTTTTGCAAGAAACGTCGTCAGCCGCGAGTGATCGATCGTCGTTTGTTAGTAGAATCAACGGAGCCACAGTATTCTCTCCCTTCAAAACCGCACATCCATTCTGAACTCCTCCCAGTCTAGACAGAATTAAAAAAATAAAAACAACTATTAATGTAAAAAACAATTTCGATCCAGTTTCGAAGTGAATAAAAATACGTATCCTGTATTATATCAACAGGTTGAGTAATTTTTCTCCTCTTTCGGAGCAGTTCGAAGTCAAGCACCGCAGAGACCGAAACCATCCAGACACTTTGCTGGGAGCCTGCCTGACAAAGACAATCAGGGAGGATAAGTCTATTTGCTCTCCAGTGGATGACGTTCGAGGTTCGATTGTCCGTTGGGGCGGGCCGGTCGAAGCGAGCGACTGTCCGGACTGGGTGTAAATCGATGAATCGCTTGCTACAATACTTCCGCTCGACTCGAAAGCGTCTTCTGTGCTTGCTCATCAACGCAGGGTTGCACGAGGCAACGAGTTACGCTTTACTTCCCACCTGCGAACGATCTCATCGTGAATCGGGAAATCGTCGGAATTGTGACGATTCGGTGAAGCCGACCGTATTATCTCGGGAATTCCCGATCAACGATCTGATTTCGTAACGTTGTGAGTGCGACACGACCAGTTTCAGATTATCAGCTCAGACTGAAAGACCGAACAGAATGGCACAGGATCTGTCTCAAATTTCGGGCATCGACCCGGCGGAACTCGAAGAATGGCACACTTCCCTGGAAGACGTGCTGCATCGCTACGGACCGAAACGATTAAGGGAACTGCTGGTCAATCTGCAGGAACGGGCCTATCTGCGTGGGGTGACCATGCCCTTCACCGCCAATACTCCCTATATCAATACGATTCCTGTGAGCGAACAGACTCGATTTCCCGGCAATATCGAAATCGAACGTCGAATCAAGAGTATTATCCGCTGGAACGCCATGAACATGGTCGTTCGCGGGAACAAGATGGCCGACGGGATCGGCGGACATATCTCCACCTACGCCTCGTCCGCGACGTTGTACGAAATCGGATACAACCACTTCTTCCACGCCCGCACCGAGGATCATCCCGGAGATATGGTGTACTTTCAGGGTCACGCCTCTCCGGGAATGTACGCGCGCGCGTTTCTGGAAGGGCGATTAACCGAAGAGCATCTCAAAAACTTCCGACGCGAAATTCCACGAGGGCAAGGCCTTTCGTCCTATCCTCACCCTTGGCTGATGCCCGATTTCTGGCAGTTTCCGACGGTATCAATGGGGCTTGGTCCGATCTGTTCAATCTATCACGCCCGCTTTCTGCGCTATCTGGAACATCGCGGACTGATCGATACCAGCCAGTCACGCGTCTGGCAGTTCGGCGGAGATGGTGAAGTTGACGAGCCCGAAACCCTGGGGGCCATCACGCTCGCCTCGCGTGAAAATCTCGACAACCTCACCTGGGTCATCAACTGCAATCTGCAACGCCTCGACGGTCCTGTGCGCGGAAACGGGAAAATCATTCAGGAACTCGAAGCCGCGTTCCGGGGGGCGGGTTGGAACGTGATCAAGGTCGTCTGGGGAGGGGACTGGGATCCCATTCTGGCCAAGGACATCGACGGTAAGCTGGTCAAGCGGATGGGTGAAATCCTCGACGGCCAATACCAGAAATACAGCGTCGAAAACGGCGGGTACATCCGCGAGCATTTCTTCGGAGTCGATCCCGATCTGGAGGAATTGATCGAACATCTGACCGACGAACAGTTGCAGAAGATGCGCCGCGGAGGACACGATCCCGAGAAAGTGTATGCCGCATATCATGCGGCAGTCGAACACAAGGGAGCGCCGACGGTCATTCTCGCCAAAACGATCAAAGGGTATGGACTCGGCGAAGCAGGCGAAGGCCGCAACGTGGCCCACAACGTCAAAAAGGCGAACGAGGAAGAGCTGCGGGCGTTCCGCACGCGCTTCGGGATCCCGATCCCCGACAATCAGCTCAAGGACATGCCGTTCTATAAGCCGCCCGAAGACAGTGCCGAGATGAAATACCTTCGCGAACGCCGGGAAGCGCTGGGAGGGTTCGTACCAAAGCGTCACAAAAGCACCGAAAAACTCGAGATACCCTCACTCGATAAATTCAAAAAGATGCTCGAAGGACCGGGAGAGGCGTCCACGACCGGAGCTTTGGGAGGCGGCATCCTGCCCGTCGTGCTGAAGGATAAATCGATCGGAAAACGGATCGTTCCGATCATTCCCGACGAAGCGCGTACCTTCGGGATGGAATCGCTCTTCATGACTTGCGGAATTTATTCGAGCAAAGGGCAGCAGTACGAACCGGTCGATGCCGGCTTTGCGATGTACTACAAGGAAGCCAAGGACGGCCAGTTGCTCGAAGAGGGAATCAACGAAGCGGGCGCGATGAGTTCGTTCATCGCGGCGGGGACCGCCCACGCCAACCTTGACATCCAGATGATTCCGTTCTACGTCTACTACTCGATGTTCGGTTTTCAGCGGGTCGGCGACCTGATCTGGCTGGCGGCCGATTCGCGCTGCAAGGGATTCCTCTGTGGAGGAACATCGGGACGCACGACGCTCAACGGAGAAGGGCTCCAGCACGAGGACGGACACAGTCACCTGATTGCCACGAGCATCCCCTCGCTTCAACCGTACGACCCCGCGTATGCCTACGAGCTGGCGGTGATCGTGCAGGACGGTCTGCGACGGATGTACGCCGACGGGGAAGACATCTTCTACTACATCAGCGTCTATAACGAAGCCTACGACCAGCCCGCCATGCCCGATGGAGTGAACGAGGGCATTCTCAAGGGAATGTACAAAGTCAGCTCGAACGACGTCGACGGAGCGATCGGACGCGTGCAACTGTTCGGCAGCGGGACAATCCTCCGGGAAGCACTGCGAGCGCAGCAACTGCTCGCCGAGAAATTCAACGTCGCCTCAGACGTCTGGTCGGTGACGAGTTACTGCCTGCTGGCCCGCGAAGCGTCCGACGTCGAACGCTGGAACCGTCTGCACCCGGCCGAATCCCCCCGGCAAAGCTATCTGGAACAGCAACTCGCCGACGCGGATGGTCCCGTCATTTCGACCAGCGACAACGTGCGGCTGGTGGCGGATCAAATTCGGCAGTGGGTCAAACAGGACTACACCGTCCTCGGAACCGACGGCTTCGGCCGCAGCGATACGCGTCCCGCCCTGCGACGGCATTTTGAGATCGATGCAGAAAACACCGCGTACGCCGCGCTCCATGCTCTGGCGAGAGCGGGCAGGTACGACAGCAAAGACCTGGTCCAAGCTCTCGAAACTCTGCAACTCGATCCCGAGCAGATCAATCCGCTCTACGCCTGAACCTCTACAGACAATCGATTCAACACCATTGACCGACAGAGTGCGTCATGACAATACAATTCAAACTTCCGGAAGTTTCCGAAGGGGTCGAATCCGTCGATATCGGTGAACTCCTCGTTAAAGAAGGGGACGTCATCGAAGCCGGACAGGAAGTGATGGAACTCGAAACCGATAAAGCGGTCGTTCCTCTGGCCTGTCCGAACGCAGGTAAAGTGATGAAAGTGCTGGTGGCGGTGGGAGATACCGTCGCGATCGGCGATCCTCTGCTGGAAATCGACGAATCCGGGTCTGATGACGAGGCTTCGGACCAAGAGTCAAAGCCCGACGAGGCGGAAAAAAAATCAAAGTCCAAGGAGACGAAAGAGAAGTCTTCCGACGACGAGAAACCTGCTGAAAAGGAATCCGCTCCGAAAGAGAAGTCCGAGGAAAAGCCGTCTGACGATTCGGGCAAGTCGGGCGACAAACCCGCTTCCGCTCCGCAAACGGCTCCAGCCGCCGCGAAGGACACATCCCCCGACGCGCCTCCTCCACCTGCCGGGCCGGCAACGCGGCGTCTGGCTCGTGAACTGGGAGTCGATCTGCATCAGGTCAGCGGAACCGGCCCCGGTGGGCGAATTACCATCGAGGACGTGCAGGGCTATGTGAAAGCTCGATTGACGTTACCCACAACCGGCGGAGGTGGCGGAATCGCCGAGCCTGCACTCCCCGACTTCGAAAAATTCGGGAAGGTCGAGCGGGAGAAAATGAACAAGCTCTCCCGCACGGCTGCGACGAATCTGAGCATGGCTTGGAACGTGATTCCTCACGTCACGCAGCACGACCTGTTCGACATTACCGATCTCGAGGAAGCACGCCGCGAATTCGTCGAGCGCGCCAAAAAATCCGGAGGCCCCAAAGTCACGATGACCGCCCTGGCGATCAAGGCGTCCGTCATCGCGCTGAAAGAATTTCCCAAGTTCAACAGCTCGTTCGATTCGCAGAGCGGAGAAATTGTCTACAAAAAGTTCTTCAACATAGGCGTCGCGGTCGATACCTCGAACGGCCTGGTCGTTCCCGTCATCAAGGACTGCGACAAAAAGAACGTCCTCCAAATCGCCGGTGAGATGACCGATCTCGCGACTCGCGCTCGCGACCGAAAGCTCGATATCAGCGAAATGCAGGGAGCGACTTTCACGATCACCAATCTCGGCGGAATCGGCGGAACGTACTTCACTCCGATCGTGAACTGGCCGGAAGTCGCGATCCTCGGAATGTCCCGCTCGCAAACACAACTGGCGATCGAAGCTGGTGAAATTCAGGAGCGGCTGCTGTTGCCGCTGTCGCTGTCGTACGACCATCGCGTCGTCAATGGAGCCGACGCCGCGCGGTTCGTCACGCGCCTGGGAGCCATCCTCAGCGACCCCTTCCAATGGCTCCTGGAAAGCTGAATCAATTTCCCTGAATCCTGTTTCCCGAATCCTGATTCCTACCTATGTCCGAAATCGATCTGAGCAATCTCCACATCGCCGTCCTGGGGGGCGGACCCGGTGGTTATCCCGCCGCTTTCGCCGCCGCCGATCTCGGGATGAAGGTCACTCTGATCGACGACGGAGTCAAGCCGGGAGGCGTCTGTCTGCATCGCGGATGCATTCCCTCCAAGGCGCTGCTGCATGTCGCCAAGCTGCTCAACGAAGCTCGCGAGGCTGCCCAGTGGGGAATCACATTTTCCGATCCGAAAATCGACATCGACAAACTCCGCGAATTCAAAAGCGGAGTCGTCACGCAACTGACGGGCGGAATCGGCGCGCTTTGTCAGGCACGGGGCGTGACTCAAATTCAGGGACGAGGCACGTTTGTCAATTCGAACACGATCTCCGTCGAACTTTCCGCCGGGGGAACACGGGACATCACCTTCGATTACGGAATCATCGCGACGGGATCGTCTCCCGCGATACCACCCATCTTTCAGAGCGACGATCCCCGCATCATGGATTCGACGGGAGCGCTCGAACTGGCCGACGTACCCGGCAAGCTGCTCGTGGTCGGCGGCGGATACATCGGGCTTGAAATGGGCTCCGTCTACGCCGCGCTCGGATCGGAAGTCACGGTCGTCGAGATGACGTCGGGACTGCTTCCGGGAGCGGACCGCGATCTCGTCAAGCCGCTGCAGAAACAACTGGCTCATCAATTCCATGCCATTCATCTCAACACCAAAGTCGCCGCGCTCAAACCGACGAAGGCAGGGATTGTCGCCAAGCTCGAAGGGGAGGGAATCGAACCCGAAATGACGTTCGATCGCGTGCTGATTTCGATCGGCCGCCGGCCGAACAGCAAAGGTTGCGGACTGGAAAATACCAGCGTCGAAATCGACGAACGGGGCTTCGTGAAGATCGACAAAAACCAGCGAACCGCCGATCCGAAACTCCTCGCGATCGGAGACGTCGCCGGCGAACCGATGCTCGCTCACAAAGCGACCCGCGAAGCGAAGGTCGCCGTCGAAACCATCGCCGGAGAACCGGCTCAGTTCGATAATCTTGCGATTCCCGCAGTCGTGTTTACCGACCCCGAACTCGCCTGGTGCGGATTGACCGAAACTGAAGCCAAAGCCGACCATCGCGAAGTGAACGTCTCCCGCTTTCCGTGGGCCGCGTCGGGACGCGCTCAAACCTTGAGCCGAACCGAAGGACTCACCAAGCTGATCCTTGAACCGAACACCGCGCGGGTTCTGGGTGTGGGCCTCGTCGGGACGGGTGCGGGTGAACTGATCGCCGAAGCGGTGATCGCCATCGAGATGGGAGCGGTCGCC
>DATKCB010000581.1:0-3551 GCA_035513495.1 Planctomycetaceae bacterium
CTGAGCGACGACCGAACGTTCCGCCAGATCGGCCGGCAAATCGATCGACCGCCGATACGTTTCCGTCAGAACCAGTTCCCGCAAGAATGCTTTCGTATCGAAGTTCATCCGGGCGATTTCCTCACCCAGCAATTTCAGAAGTTCGGGATGCGAGGGGGGATTGCCCGAATGATGCAGATCGACCGGATGCACCAGTCCCCGCCCCATCGCCAACGCCCAGAGCCGGTTCGCGATGTTCTCGTTGAACGCGCGGTTCGTTCCGTCGGTCGCCAGTTCGGCCAGTTTCTGACGCCTGGAAAATTTGACGACCGGCCGGACCGTCTTATCCGGCTTCACGGTGTACTCGTCACCGGGATAGAATTTGGGTTCGTCAATTTCTGGCTGCCCGATCAGCTTGGGAGCAATCTCTTTCTGTTCGTCGGGAAAGAAGACCGACACGAACTTCTCTTCCGTTCCTGACTTTTCGGCGTAATACGTCAGATTGTCGGGTGCAGCAAAGGCATAGCCTCCGCTGAGGAACGCATGGATGCCGTGATAGTCGGCTTGTTTATAATCGTCGATGATCGGATGGTCGTGGCATTGAGCGCATTGCACGTCTTTCCCGAAAAACATTCGTCCGACGTCGCGGGTCAGCAGATTCGGTTCGCTCCCCCGATCGAGATAGAACCGGACTGCGGGACGAAGCTGAGGATCGACGCCGTCCGCCGAAAGGATCTCTTTCGCGAGTTGATTCCAGGGTTTGTTCTGCCGGAAGGATGCGAGCAGCCACGCGTACCACTCCTCCTGTTTGATGATCCCGCTGCGGCGGCGTTCCATCAGCATGACATCGAACGTGTCCGTCAGGTGCCGGACAAACTGATTCGACGCCAGCAGTTTGTCGACGACCGCGACGTGCTTGGCGGGATTTTGATCCGCCAGATAGGCTCGCGTTTCGGAAATCGAGGGGGGCATGCCGGTCAGATCGATCGAAATCCGACGCAGATATTCGGCATCGCCGATGAGTTGCGTCGGAGGAACCGGGTTCGTCGTATCGACCAGCCGATCGATCCGCACGTGCAGCGAATCTTGAGCGGACAGCGACACAGCCATCAGTGCGACCGACGCAAAAAACAAACCGCGCAGACTTAAGGATCGCAGGGAGCGAATCATTATCTGCCTCTGGGTTTCAAGGAGGAGGCGGGAAGTTCAGGTGGGTTTATTCACTCGTTGCACGATGGAAGGACAACGCTGGAGGGAATCAAATCGTAATGCGTTGATATGTTACTGATTCGACATTTTGAAAGTCAAGATGAACCTGGAGAATCCCGCCAACCGGGAAATCTTCGTTTTTTCTGCGAGGAGATCGATTCCTGTAACGAATTTGCGGCCTCCACGTTCGCAAACCAGCCCGAGGCCTCACCGCACGATAAATCGTTTCCTCACTCGATAAGCATAGATCAAAAGGAGCCTTCGAGTCCGAAAAATTGTATAATCGTCCATGAAATCGCACAGACTTCTCAAATCGGGGAATCGGGGTTGCAGCATCCGAACGAAACAATTAAGACACTCGCTCCTCACGAGAGACCCCTTCTTCTTTCGCAGAGGAGCGTTCCACTCGGCGTGATCTCCCAGATCGTGCTGGTGGTACTCGTCCTGTTGATCCTGACTGGTTTTGGCTTGGCGTACTCAGTGACAGCCGATCCGTCCGGTCGCGGAACTCATCAACAGTTCGGGTTGCCTCCCTGCGTGATTTTAACCCTGACCAGAATACCTTGTCCCACTTGCGGGATGACAACCAGTTTCGCCCATTTCGTCCGCGGTCAGTGGCGGGAATCGGCAGCAGCGAACGTGTCCGGATTTTTAATGGCCGTCATGTCGCTCTGTTTCCTGCCGTGGTCGCTGGTCAGCCTGTTCCGCCGGGAATGGTGGCTGATCCGAAATCCGGAACGCTGGCTGTCCGGCCTTTCGCTCGGATGGCTATCGGTCGTCATGCTGGAATGGGCCGTCCGAAATTTCCCGTCCTGACGCGTCCGCGTCGAAGCTGTTTCCCACTGACAATTCATTCCCCCTGCGAATGCGAAATTCGTGCGCGAGGATTCGATATGCAACGATTTCGGCTGACATCCCGTTCTCGACGAATGACCACTCTCGCAACCGCTCTGGCGATCCTGGCGATCTGCACGCAGTCGGGCTGTTCGTTGTTCGTGATGGCGGGGAAAGCCCTGTTCGGCGATCCCGAAATCACCGCTCCCTTTTCGAGGGCGGCCAACGTCGATCTCCGCACGGGAAAACATCGCGTGCTGATCGTGGCGTCGACGCCTGAAGCGATCAAAACCGAATTCCCCACCACCAACACCGATCTCCTGGAACGCGTCAACCGGCACCTCAAGACCGCCGGCGTGAACGTCGTCAATTACAACAAGGTCGCCACCTGGCTCGACGACAACGGAGGATACTGGGAAGACCCCAACGAACTGGCGAAAGCGTTCGACGTCGAATACATCATTCACATCGACGTCTCCCAGTTTCGACTGCACGACACCAGCAGCCCCGATCTCTATCAGGGCTACGTCGCCGGAGCCGTGTACGGTTACGAAGTTCGCACCGGAGACAAGGGGAAGGCCGCTCATCGAATCTTCAATCGCGCGATCGAAAAAGAATATCCCGAAGGCCATCCCCAGCTCAGCGATCGAATGTCGCGGCAGTCGTTCCACCAGGAATTCCTCGATCGCACCGGCCTTCATCTGGCACAGTTGCTCTACAACTTCCGGACCAGCGACATCGAGTTCTGACCTGATCTCACCCACCGATCACTCCCCAATCAAACAGGCAAGGATGCTGACATGACACGCAATCGACGGCCCTTCACGCTCCGCACCGGAGTCCTGAAACTGACGATGATCGGCAGTCTGTGCCTCCTCTCGGGTTGCAACTACGCGATCCTCCTGGGGTATCTGATCGGCGGACCCCCTTCGATCGAACCCGACTTTACCGCCCAGTTGGGCTCCGGAAAGGATATGAAGAACAATGGGGTGACGGTCGCCGTGGTCTGCACCTCGCCTGAAGAATTGAAGTTTTCCTACGACGAACTCGACAACCTCGTCGCCGAAGCGATCGCCCTGCAACTGGGCGAGAAAAAAATCAGCGTGATCCTCCCCGATCAGGTCCGCGCCTGGCTCGACAAAAACCGGGACTGGACCAGCCCCAAGGAAATCGGAGAGGCGTTCGGCACCACCTACGTCATCCACGTCGATATCCTCGATTATTCGCTGTTCGAAAAGGACAGCTCCACGCTCTATCGCGGCAAAACCGAATGCGAAATCAACGTCTGGGAGATGGCGAAAGACGGCAGCGGCGACGGAGAAAAAATCTACTCCAAACAGCACTCCTCCGTCTTCCCCCTGCGAATCCCCCGCTCGTCCCAGGAAACGACGCTCGAACGCTTCAAGAAAGAATACCTCTACCGCCTCAGCTACGAAATCGGCCGCCACTTCTTCGAATACCACGTCGGAGACGACATCAGCGACGCGACGTGACGAATCGCGGCGGCTTTCGCCGGGTTGATGTTCAGC
>DATKCB010000582.1:0-8262 GCA_035513495.1 Planctomycetaceae bacterium
CTCAAAGAACGACACCCGACCGGTTCTTCATCCGATCCAGAGTGTTGGACGGTTGAAGAATTTGGAGCTTCGAAACCGGGTGAGCCATTCCCCCAACAGCTTGCGCTGTAGGGCTTCGATGTATGGACAAAGAACATTGTAGCCCAATCGCGCCAGCGATGGGGGGAGCGCGGTGGGGAGAATCGAATCACGACACCCGACCGGTTCTTCATCCGATCCGGGGTGTAGGGCGATTGAAGAATTTGGAGCTTCGAAACCGGGAGAGCCGTTCCCCCAACGGCTTGCGCCGAAGGGCTTCAGATTATTCTGGTTTGGCTCGGGGTGGGGCGAATTTGATGTTTTTGACGTAGTCAATCATCTTGGAGGTTCCATCCGGGTTTCTCTGGACACGTCCGCGACATGCTCCGATCGCGTTGATCAGGTATTTGGCATTCAACTCGAAATCGGGATCGAGTTCGACTTCCTGCTCCTGCGCAAGCTGGCTGCCGGGAGTTCCGATCGCACGGAGAATTTCGTCGTTGAGCGCCGCGAACGCGTTCGCGGACTTCTCTTCCTGCGTTTCTCCCCGGGCGGGCAAGAACAGTTCCGTTCGCAGGATCTTCAGCGAACTCAGTTCTCCGTTTGAAGGGTTTGCTTCGAGACGGATTTTGATCACCTGTGGGGTGATCGAATCGGTTTCCTTGGCCGATTGCCCGATCGGCATGTTCACGCTGAAATCCCCTTCCGGCTCGATGATCTTGAGCGTCAGCATGAAGAAAATCAAGAGTTGAAATACGACGTCGATCATCGGAGCCATCTGGGCTTCGATTTTCTCGTTGGCGGTGCTGCCTCGAAATTTCATGGTCACTCACCCTTCCGAGGGCCGTCGTCGATTGACTGACGGGCCTTGATCGCGAATTTCTCGAAGGCGATCCCTTCTTTTTGAGACATTTTAATCAGTTCCTGGATCAGTCCCGTCGGGACTTCCGCATCGGCGCGGATCACGACGGTCACCTCCTTCACATTGATCTGTTTGTCTTTGTAGAGCTGCGCTTCGGTGCGGAGTTTCGATTCGAAAACACCGACGCGCGTGTTCTCTCCGGTGTAAAACACGAACGGCTCGGGATCGACTTTTTCACCCTGTTGATCCCGAATGAATCCGACGTTGAGGACGAGTTCGTGTTCGCGTTTGACCTGGGGAGGAACGGCGAGCGAATCCTTGGGCAGGATCACGCGTTCGTCCGCCTGCGTCTGTTCGAAATTGGTGATCACCATGAAAAAGGCGATCAACTGAAACACGATGTCGATCATGGGAGTCATGTCGACATCTACGTTACTCGCGGCGGCTTTTTTGAAACGCATGGGTCTTCAGTCCGTAATCTCGAACAAAAATGTCAAACAGCGAACGTACGGGATCAGTTGGTTTTATCAAATGCCGCCGGTGCGGCGGACGGGAATATGTTCCCGTCTGGCATTGATTTCATAGGATCAGTTGGATTTTTCGGGAGCGGCCGGTGCGGGAGCGGGAGCGCCTCCGCCTTTCTTGCCCCCCGCGGCCATCGGCAGCTTGGACATCAGCCCTTCGCTGACGATTCCGACTTCGAGAACGAGTTTGGCCACCTGGTTGCGGAGCAGGCTGTAGCCGATCATCGCGGGTATCGCGACGATGAGGCCTTCCAGCGTAGTAAACAGAGCTTTCGAAATCCCTTCGGCCAGGTCGGCGGGTTTCGGAGATGTCGTCGAAGTGGCGATCGTCTGGAACGACTCGATCATCCCCGCGACCGTTCCCATCAGCCCGATCATTGGTGCGATCGCGCCGATCAGGGCGAGGTAGCTGATGCGGTGTTCGAGAGTCATGTTTTCTTCTTCACCGATTTCCTGCATCCCCTCGATCGCTTCTTCGTAACCGCGATTGAGTTTGGAGAGACCGTTGGTGAGCACGCGGGCGATGAACGAATCGTCGGCCCGCGAGACTTCGTACGCCGCCTGATAATCCTTGGCGTTGATTTTTTCCTCGAACAGCTCGATGAAGTCGGGCGGCATCAGCACGTCCCGGCGAACCTGCAGGACGTTCATCATGATCACGGCCACCATAATGAACGACAGAATCAACAGGACCAGTCCGTACCAGCCGGAGGCCCGAATCATCCAACTGAGGAAGCTTTTCTTTTTAGCGGTAGTGGTCTCGGCAGCGGGGGCCGCAGCCGGCGCGGGTTCCCCGGCGGCCGGCGCGTCCTGCGCGATTGCGGTCGATTGAAATGCAGGCGCGAAGGCGACGGTCAACAGGGCAACGAGCAGAGCGGCAATCGTCAACAGATGCCGGCGGCGGGTGAGAGACGACATGAGAAATTCCTCGTTTGAAGTGGATTCTGGTGGCGGTTTGAACGGTTGTGGAATCCCGAAATGCTCGGGCATACGATCTGCTTGAAACTGCTGCGAACGGTCATTCGCAACAGCGAAACATCGATTCTACGCTTTCATTCAGGGGCTTGCCAGACTCCAGTTGCGTTTCTGCAAAGAATCTGAGGTCCCGAATTTTTTCGACGGTCCAGACGAGTCGGCGTTGCCGATCGTTCCTGTCTGCTTTCAGTTCGATTGGATTTGATCGGCCCATTCGCTGCCGCTGTACTGACTTTGCAGGCGTGCTCTCGCATCGGAGGCCCGGTCGGCTTTCCCGACCGCACCCCACAAAGACGCCAATTGGTATAACGCTTCGGCGTGCTTGGCCGGCTGGTCTTCGAACAGCAGATCGACCGTCAGATAGGCCATCACGGCCTGCTGATTCTGTCCCGTCGCCTGCAAGGCATCCCCCTTGCGGAGAAACGCGGTGGCCTGTTCGAGGCGCTGCTCGGGCGTGGTTTCCTTGATCACCTGATCGCACAGTTCGATGGCCTTCTCGCCTTGGTTCTGCCTGGTCAGACAGAGAGCCTGCCCGAGCCGCGCCTGGTTGCGGCGATTGATTTCCTGAAGGCTCGTGGCGTTCATTCCCGCCACCGCCGCGTATTCTGCCAAGGCTCCCGGGATGTCCTCTGCTGCGAGCATCGCATCGGCGGCGAAGATCCGCGCCGCCATTTTCATGTCGTTGAACGGGCTGTTGCCCATTTCAGCGAAAGCCGCTTTCGACGCAGCGGCGTCTCCCTTGGCGGCCTGCACCTTGCCGAGATACTCGTGCAGTTCGTAATAGCGGAAATTTTCGGCGTTGGCGGATTTGAAGGCTGCGAGCGCGGCGATCGCGGCGTCCGCTTTCGATTTGTCCCGCAGAGCTGCGCGGGCTTTGGTCCGCGCGATCAGATAGTCGAGATCGATTTTGGCCGTGGGGGACAGGTTGCTCGGCCCGGTTTTGACCTGGTTGTATAACTCTTCGGCGCGTTCGAGGTTTCCCGCCAGTTCCGACGCACGGGCGTTTTTGAGTTCGGTCGGCTCGCCGTTCCAACCGATGCGATCGACTTCGTTGACGGGAACCTTGGTCGTGCGTTGGCCCTGCTGGACGTCGATTTCCGTTTTGGTGAAGGTCGTGATCGTCCCGTCGACGCGCTTGCCGTCGGTTTTATAAATCGAATCGACAGCCCGCAGATCGGTCGCTCCGAAAGCGATCGCAATCACGATCAGTGGCAGAATCGGTTTCGTACCGTGCATAATTAGTACTCCTGTCTCTCTCGTAGGAATCGTCGGTTTCCCGAAGACGTTGTTGTGTGGTTGATCTTCCTGAAAATTCATCAGCCCTGCGGTGGTTTTTTGGCTTGTGCTTCTTTCTGCGCAGCTTTTTCCTGCGCGGCGCGCTGTGCGGCGCGGCGGCGCTGCAGCTCTTTTCGTTCCTCGGGGGTCATGTCGGCAACCTTCTTCTGCGTGAGCGGCACCTTCTTTTCAGCAGGCTGACTCGGCGCGGTCGATTGCGGTTTTTGGGCGGGCTGAGGTTTCCGAACCGGTTGAGACCTCGAGGAGGTGGCCGATTGCGGGAACAGCTCACTCGGCTGGTGAGCCATCGCAGGGAACGTGATCATCTCGGGGGCTTCGGCCAGTCCGCGAACCTTGTGCCCTTTCTTGGGTTTCATGACGAAGTAAAAACCGATCCCGACCACGATCGCCCCGACGAGGCCGATCGCGATCATCGTCCAGTTCAAAGGAGCCGGCGGAGCCGTCGGTGGGGCTTCCGGCCCACCGGCCACTTCGGGGTCTCGAACAGGAGGTTTGGGAGGCTTTAACTCAATGGTCGGCTTCACTTCGGGGAACTCGATTTTCGCAACCGGTTCGCCCAGCGCGACGAGAATTTTCGCGTACAGATCGTTGAACTTGTCCTTGATCTCGAAATCCACATCTCCCTGGCTGAACAGAGCGAAGCTGTTGCAGGTGTTCTTGGCTTTTTGCAGATCCTCCTTGAACTTCGACTCGTCCTCTAATTTACTGGCGAACAGATATTGGCATTCGGCGATTTCGTACAGAATCTCGTAATACTTCGCTTCGAGCTCGGGGCTTTTGGCCTGGGCGTTCATCAGGTTGTTGCGATAGAAGGTCGCCAACTGGTTGAAGCCGTAAATGCTGCTCTCTTTGTTCTCTTCCCGTTTGTTTCCGTTGATCGCGTCGAGATATTTGTCCGGATCGCTGGAGGCGGTGGCCCATTCCTTATAGGTCAGCGCGGCTTCGAACTGGGCATCCATCAGACGCATATTTTCTTTGAGGACCTCCTCGAATTTCTGGAGAGCCTCTTCGTACAGTCCTTGCCGCCGTTCGAGGACTGCGATTCGCGATTTGATCGCGGGAATCTTTTTGGCGTCGAGAAACTCCGAATCTTTTTCGGTTTCGTCGAGAATCTTCTGATAGGCTTGCCCGGCGCGGCTGAAGTAGTTCGCGGCGGCCGACGAATCCCCCTGCATCCCCGATCCGAGATTCGCGTACGATTCTGAGATCCAGAACAGGGTGTTCGCATTAAGCCCTTCGGTGCGACTGAAGAGCGCTTCGAGGAAGCGGTCGAATGCGGTCACGACGGTCGTGAGCCGCGCCTGGTTCCCTTCCGCTTGCAGGCGTTCGATTTCCTCGCGCAGTTTGACGCCGAGCTGGATGTAGATGTTCGTCAAGGCTTGGGGATTTTCGGTCCCCGCAACGCGTTCGAGATCGTTCATCGTGTCGATCGCTGCGTCGATCGCCTCGGTCCCCATGTAAGATCGCAGCAGGAGTTGATACGCCTGAATCGCGAACGGGCGGCTCTTCGGTCCGACGTCGGGGCGCTGCGTTTCGTCCTCGATCGCGATGTGCTTGATGACGCTGTGATCGCCTTCGAGGAGCACCTTCAGCGCTTCCGGTTCTTTGCCCTGCGAGTTCAAGATTTCCGCCAGGGTCACTTTGGAGGCCGTGTAGATGTCGGGGGGAGTGCCGTCTTTGGAAAGATCTTTTTCGATCCGTGCGATTCCGTCGTGGATTCTGGCGATCGAATCGGCGACCCATTTGTCGAGTGTGGCTTGTTCGGGACGCTCCCCTTCAGGTTGTTCGAGAGCGGTCAGATACGCCACCCAGAGAGCCTGACCACCCTTAAGCTGGGCTTCGGGGTAACGATCGTAAGTTTCGTTGACTTTATTGAAATACTCGGCGGCTTTGACAGGCTCTCCCGCATTGCGATGCACGTCCCCCAGAATGAGATGAGCGTCGTCGGCTCGTGCGCTTTCCGGCCAGCGTTCGGCCAGCAGTTGAGCGGCGTCTGCCATCATCTTCCGTTCTTCGTCGCGATTCCCTTTCGCTTTCTGATTGTAAAGCTGGCTCAGCGCTCCGAGCGCCAGATAAGCGGCATCCTGGGCGGCGGCCGCTTGATCTTCGGTTGCGGTCAGGACGACGTATTCCCCCACCGTCGCGGCGTCGAGCATTTTTCTCGCCTGATACAGCGTGTAAGCGAGAAAATACCGGCAGGTCGCGACGTCGGCCGGTTTGGCATCTGCATCAGCCAGTTTGAGGGCCAGACGGATGATTCGTTCGGCTTCGGTTAGCTGCAAATCGAAGTCGGCTTGCGCGGCTTTCTTCGCGGTCTCTCCGGTCGCGTTTTTGACGGCGTCGCTGTATTCCTTGAGTTTCTGCGTGCGAACCTTAGCCTGGGTGAATGCCGTGTCGAACGTCTTGGGGTCACCGCCCCCTTCTTTCACGAAACCTTCCAGCCGCTGGGCCATGGCGGTCGCGGGGTCACGAAATTCTCCAGCGTAAAGCGCGATATCCTGGGCTTCGTTGTAGGCTTGCTGAAGGTAATTGTTTTTTTCCTCTTCCGTCGTCTCCGGGAGGCCTCCCAGAATCTCCAAGGCACGTGCCCGTTCGAACTGAATCCCCAGGCCGGTTTGAGTTTTGGAGATTTTTTTGTTCTCGTTGAGCCAGATGGTCGCTTCCGACACGACCAGCTTGTAATCGTGCTGCTCGGGTTTGTTGAGCACGATGAACTTGAAGAAAGTGGTCTGCGCTTTCAGCGCTACCATCATCTCCGAGGTGCCGGGGTGTCTCAGCAACTCGTCGTACAATCCGAGCGCGCGTCCGTATTCGCCCATTTCTTCGAAGCACTTGGCCTGCATCAGACGGGAGTAGAGTCCGCCCCCCTGGCTGCGGTATTGGGAATGGATCGCTTCGAACTGTTCCGCGGCGGCGAGCAGCAATTTTTTGGCATCCTCACTCCCTTCGTTGTAGCTGCGCGCTTCCTGGTAGGTACACAAGGCAACCTGATACTTCGCATAGACGAAGTTCTGCATGGTCTTTTCGCGGTCCGCGAAACGTTCCGGATCGGCCTTCTCGTCGATGAATTCGCCTTTGTAGGCCTCGTAGGCGGCTCCGTACTGCTGCTCGGCTTTGCTGAAGACTTCGCGGGCCTTGGCGATCCAGTCGCGGGCCTGTTTCTGTTGGTCGGATTTTTTCCGGATATCCTTTTCGCTGCGGCTGTCCCAGATCAGCGCCTTGGCCTTGTCGAGAAAGATGCCGGCCCGTTCGGAGTTCGCTTCGGCGGCGAGCGGATGGTTGGGCGCCTGTTCGACGAAACGTTCGAGCGACGCCAGCGCCTTTTCGAGGGCGGCGTCCTTGGCCTGCGAGGTGCGTGCGACTTTGGCCGACGCCTGATAAAGCCGGTATTCTTCGTACGAGAGAATTTGCTTTACCGCTTCGGGAACGTCCGGCCGCTGGCGCAACTCGTCGATGTAGATCTTGGCGTAATCGAAGTAATACCGCTCCCGCATCGCCTGGATGAACGGCAGAAACGGCTCTTCCGCCCGCGCCGCACCGGCGATCAAACAGAGCAGCACTCCGAGTGAATAGATGATTCGTGTCTTCATGAAACGAAAATCCCAACTTCGGGAAGGATGGATAGATCAGGCGGTGAAATGTGGATTGCCGTCCGTGCAAGTGTGTGGAATCGATGCGAGTCCCGGCCGGCGATCATGTTCAGCATAATCCGCAATTTCGCTTCTCGCAACAATCAAATCCCTTTGATTCCGAAGCGGGACGCTCTCGCAGCGATCGATCGGAACACGACCGACAGTTTTTTTTCCGAGGCCGACTGTCTATGATGGTTTCACGTATTTTGCTGAGTTCACTTACCCGAATTGCATCACAGAAGGTTCGAGAAAAAATGACCGTTCAAGTTGGAAAACCTGCTCCTGATTTTGAAGTTCAAGCGTACGATCGCACGAAAGACGGCACCGACAAGCAGTTTACCACCGTCAAACTCACCGATTACAAAGGAAAGTGGGTCTGCCTTTATTTTTACCCCCTCGATTTCACGTTCGTCTGTCCGACCGAAATCGTGGCGTTCAATAATGCGCTCGGCGAGTTTCAGGATCGCGACTGCGAAATTCTGACTGCCAGCACCGACAGCGTTTATTCTCACAAAGGCTGGTGCGACGCGCATTCCGACCTCGCCGGAATGAAGCACCTCATGCTCGCCGACGGAACCCACAAGCTGTCCGCCGATTACGGAGTCCTCAAGGAAGACGCGGGCATCGCCTATCGCGGGATATTCCTGATCGATCCGAAAGGCGTCTGCCGGTGGCTGGCGATTCACGATCTGGGCGTCGGACGCAACGTCGACGAAGTCATTCGCGTTCTCGATGCGCTGCAGACCGACAAACTCTGTCCCTGCAACTGGAAGCCGGGCGACGAAACGCTGAACTGACCCGCAGTAAACTGCCCCGCGGTTTGTGAATGGAAAATGTCTGAAACGTGGGAAAAGTGAAAGAGAGTCATGCCTCAGATTGCTCCCCTTCCCGAATCCGCAGCAACGGACAAAACCGAGCAGACCTATCAGCGGATCAAGGAGGCCCTGGGAGTCGA
>DATKCB010000583.1:0-5585 GCA_035513495.1 Planctomycetaceae bacterium
ACCAGCAAAAGCGACTCGTTCGATTCGTCGATCAGTTTCTGCGTCTGAATGGGATTATTGGCGACGATCACGTTGTTCGGGCCGATGACGATCCAGCACTTCGCGTCGGCAGAATCGTCGCCGGCACTTAGCGCGCCTGGAACAAATTGTGTTAAAACCGTCAGAGTCAAGAGCAGTCGCGAGTGCATCATCACCTCCTTGTGACTTATGTGAAACGAGAGACTCTCATTTCTCTCGCACGCTGCGTACCATTCTTCTGGAAAAAACAGAATTCGTCATAACATGCGAAGAAATCGCTAGATCAGTGATGAAGCCGACCGGCACAATCTCCCGGTGGATTGCAGCATTTACAATTTCCACACGCTACGGCGACTCAATTTTCGCAGCGAGAAAAGTCATTCAATCTCAGAGACCGGTGAAATGCCGGAATTGTCGAGCTACGATGGTACCATCTGACGTAAAGGTTCATCGATGCCTCAGTTTGATAAATGGATTAAAAACCTCTCGGCAGGCGATCCGGTCTGCCGGGTTGCTCGGTACTCGTTGCGCGCGCGTCTGGAAGCTGTCGGGCACTATCTGCCTCTGGTGGCGAAGCATTCGGGCGAAAACATCGAGCACGTTCATCAACTGAGAGTCTGGACCCGAAGAGCGCTGGCGGCACTCGATCTGTTTACCGAATTGTTGCCGAAGGCAGAAGAGAAGTGGTTTCGTAAAACACTGCATAAAATTCGCAGAGCTGCGGGGAAAGCTCGCGATCTCGATGTGCTCATCGATAATCGTCGAAATGATAAAGGCAAGGGAGCGCATGATTTTCTCGCCGATTTGCAGAAACGCCGCAAACGCGCACAAAAACCGATCGTCTCCGTGTTTCACAAAGTTTCCCGGAAAGATCGATTCGCTCGACAATTGAAATCGCTTCGAAAAAAGACCAGTCAGACAACACATGACTTGTTCGGACCTTGGGCGAGGGACAAGCTGAACAGGATCTCTAAGCCGTTTTTCAAGACAGCCACTTTCGACACTCACAATCTATCAAAATTGCACCGCTTCCGGATTCGGGGTAAAGAATTACGATATGCGATGGAACTCCTCGCGCCTGCGTTTCTAAACTCGTTTCGCAAAAAACTCTATCCTGTCGTCGCCGAACTTCAGTCACGCATCGGTGCGATCCACGACAGGGCGGTCGCGGTCGCTCGCTTCGAGAAATGGCTCGCCCACAGTCCCAACAAACAACGGGCAAAACACGTGCGAAAACTCCTGATTGCCGAACAGGAAAACTTGGAAAACCTGCTCTGCGAATTCCAAAAATGGTGGACTCCGGAATTCGAATCAGAATTACACGAGTCGTTTGACCGCTTCACCCAAAGTGACGGACACATCGAGTAATTCCGAATCGAGCTATATCAATCGCAAAATGACCCAGTAACTGATTGCACCGAGTGCGGCACCGAGCGGGAGCGTGGTGATCCACGCCGCCAGAATCGTGCCGATCATTTTCGCGTTCCCCTGCCGCGTCACGGTGCCGATTCCGAACAAGGCCCCGCAACTGACGTGAGTCGTCGAGACGGGCAGACCCATCCGGCTTGCTCCAATCACAATCGTGCCCGTCATCAGGTTTGCCAGAAAACCCTGTCCGTGACTCATCGGTGTGATTTTCTGACTCATCGTTTCAGCCACTTTGCGAACGCTGACGATTCCTCCCACTGCAATCGCGACTCCCACCAGTGCGGTGCTTCCGAATTTTCCCAGAGCCGGAACGAGCAACAACAATGCAGCGATTTTGGGAGTGTCGTTCAGCCCGCGTGCGAAGCTGACCAGACCTGCTGATACAAAGTGTAGCTTATCCAGCGCGGACGCGGCGTTGATTCCCAGCACTCTCCCTTGGTAACGCGTTCGACATTCGACTTCGGTTCCGACCTTCACCGTCAGTTCCTCAGCGCGCACGAGGGCGGCTGTCGAAGTACACTCGGCAGGGATCACTTCGAGAGTTTCCGTACCGACGCAGAGACACGTCTCCTCGCTAATACCGGCACGTTGCCGAAGCCGCCGGCAAATCGGATACAGGCAACACGTCAGCCCCAATGCCACGAGCGGACTGACCAGCAGCGGAGCGAAAAAACGTGTTCCGAGTTGCGAGAAGTCGAGGATCGATCCCGCCGCCCAACCCGATCCTAGGAGCGATCCGACCAGAGAATGTGTGGTTGAAATCGGTATTCCAATCCGCGTCGCCAGCAGTACCGTCAAGCCCGCTCCCAGCGCGACGGCCGAGACATAGCCCGGATCGGCCACGAACTGATCGGCGACGAGACCTTTCCCGCTGAACGCCTCAAGCAGTTTTCCCGCGAGGAAAACTGCCGTGAGCGAACCGAGAAATGTGGCGACCGTCGCGAGCGTCAGAGCTGACCAATAGTCGGTCGTCCCGCTGCCGAACAGAGTCGCCACTCCCTTGAAATTGTCGTTGGCACCGTTGGCATACGCCAGACAGAGTACCGCCAGAAAAATGATTCCAATGGCCATCAGAGGGTTCGACCGTCACTGTGCAAGGAAACGCTACGATTCCGGATCGCCTGCGTTCGGTTTTTCGAAGTGTTCATTCTACAAAAAACAGCAGACCGGAATGTCTAGAAATTTACAAATCGATGGATTTTTTCCGGCGGTTGCCTTCAATACGCCAGTTGGTGAGACGATCGGAATCGGTCGATGCGTCGATTCCGAGGTTTCCGAATGATTGCAAACTACCTGCCGATGAGACACAATACTCCCCGAACAGTCGCTTTTTAAGGGACGGTTTCCCGCCTGAGTTTCCCGCCCGGATTGGTTTCCAATCTCTGGTTTCAGCCCAGTTCTACTGGATGGACTCGATCGAACGACCTCGATTCTTCGAAGATTCTCTCTGCGAAGAACCGGCAATATCAGTATTTCGTCAGACAACAGGAACACATCGTGAGCGATACACTCGACGCCGGCATCAAGCAGGCCAAGGCACAACTCGACAAACAAACGGTTGAAATCGTCCAACTCCATTTCCATCCGGAAGACGGAACTCCCTACTGGCTGAACCGTCTCAGCGACTTCGAGTTCGATCCGCTGAAAGACATCAACTGCTTCGACGATCTCAAAAAATTCCCCCTGTTCGAAGACGACGACCTCCGCGGCGGTCCCGTCGATCGCTTCCTCCCCAAGAAGTGGCACAATAAACCGCGGTACGTCTTCGAAACGGGCGGAACGACCGGAACTCCCAAAAGCCGCTGCGTCGTCGATGACTTTCGGATCGATTACGAAGAGTTCAGCAAGACCCTGCCGGACGAATCTTTTCCCAAGGGAGCGAACTGGCTGATGCTCGGTCCGTCGGGTCCCCGACGACTGCGCCTCGCCGTCGAACACTTGTGTCAGACTCGCGGCGGGATCTGTTTCTGCGTCGATCTCGACCCCCGCTGGGTGGTGAAGCTGTTGAAAAAAGGGAAGATCGAGGAAGTTAAAGAGTACAGCGCCCACGTGATCGATCAGGCGATGACGGTCCTCAATTCGGGACACGACATCCAGTGTATGTTCGCGACTCCCAAGCTTCTCGAAGCCCTCGCGCTCCGCTTGATCGATGAGGGGAGAAGCGTCGAGGAAGCGGGCATCAAGGGGATCTTCGCCGGGGGAACCGAATTTACTCCGCAGTGGTATCGCTTCTGCCGCGAAGAACTCCTCGGCCCGAACGTCTACATCACGCCGACCTACGGAAACACCCTGATGGGCCTCGCCTGCGGAAAGCCGTTCGATCCCGCCGACAATTTTAAGATCACCTACTACGCCCCTCAGCCGCGGGCGGTCGTCGAAGTCGTCAACTTCGACAATTACGACGAACTCGTCGGCTACGGAGAAACCGGCCGCGTCAAACTCTACACCCTCACTCAAGAACTCTTCATCCCCGGCTTCATGGAACGGGACGAAGGCGAACGCGAAAAGCCACACAAAAAATACCCTTGGGACGGAGTGAGCGGCACCAGACCGTTTCATGAGATTGCCTCGGCGACGACGGTGGGAGTCTATTAGGATGTAGGAGTTAGGATTTAGGATGTAGTGGAAGGAGAGGAATCGTGGGGATCACCGACTATCGAGATCTCATCGTGTGGCAGAAGTCGATGGATCTTGTTGTAGGTTGTTACCGAATTTCACAATCCTTCCCGGTCGTTGAAAAGTACGGTCTGACATCCCAACTTCGGCGTGCGGCAGTTTCAATTCCCGCAAACATCGCTGAAGGTCATGGACGAAGTTTGACAAATGTTTTCAACAATCACCTTTCAATCGCGATGGGTTCTCTCAAAGAGCTGGAGACACACATCCTGATCGCGCAGTGATTGGAGTATCTGAACCAGCTTCAAACAACTGAACTCATCAATCAATGTGCGGAGATAGGAAGAATGATCAGAGGGTTGAGTCGTTCGATCACCGAGAACGCATCGAGATCGAAATCTACATCCTAAATCCTATCTCCTAACCCCTATTCCAAAGGAATTAACATGCTCGAAATCCCCGTCGTCCGCTGGGGCCAGCCCTATGAATCCATGGACAAGATGGATGTCGTCCACTTCGAGACCGGCGAGACGCTGGCGAAGGTACACGAAGCCAACGGCGGCATCATCAAGATGGATATGCGTAAGGCGAAAAAGGCCCGCGAAATCCTCCGCCAGTTCTCGATCGAACAGCTCGTGCAAATGTGCGCCAAGGCCGCCGATCTCTACGAAAAGGCAACGCTGCCGCTCGGCGATGGAACCCAGACTCCCGAGGAGTTTTGCCGCGCTCAGTCCGCCACCACCGGACTCCCCGAGCACATGTGCAGCTTCAACATGACGAAAAATGCCTTCGTTCTGAAGAACATGGGCATGATCCTCGACGCACTCACGCGCGGCCTCCCCTACGAAATCTTCACCAACGGTTACGGAAAAGAAACCGCTCGGGATGTGATGATCAGCTATCAGGCCAACTGCAACGCCTCCGGCTGGGTACTCCCCTCGAACAGTCCCGGCGTCCACACCTTGTGGTTGCCCGTGATCCCGCTGCAGATCGGGCTCGTCCTCAAACCGGGTCCTGCCGAACCGTGGACTCCTTACCGCATGTACGAAGCGTTCGCGCAGGCGGGCGTCCCCCGCGAAGCGTTTTGCCTGTATCCCGGACGACAGGAAAAGGGTGCCGAACTCGGAGGGGCCGTGCTCGAAACGTGCGAACGGTCGGTCATCTTCGGCGGACTCGCCACGATCGAACGCTATCACGGAAACCCCAAAGTCTCCGCCCACGGACCGGGCTTCACGAAGATCGTACTCGGCGACGACATGGCCGACAAATGGGAGAAATACCTCGACCTGATGGTCGACAGCGTCTACGTCAACAGCGGACGAAGCTGCATCAGTTGTTCGGGTATCTGGACTCCCCGTCACGGAGCCGAAATCGCCGACGCCATCGCGAAGCGGCTCGGACCGATCGAACCAAGACCGATGGAAGATCCCGAATCGGGCCTCGCCGCGTTCACCCTTCCCGGTGCCGCCGAAGCGATGAACAAGATGATCGACGACGGCTGCAAATCGTCCGCCGTCACCGAA
>DATKCB010000584.1:0-3690 GCA_035513495.1 Planctomycetaceae bacterium
GATCGAGCGCGAATACAACGAACTCTTGAAGACACCCGCCGACAAGCTCTGGACGCCTCGTCAGAACAACCCGCCTCGATATTCCGACGCGCTCGCGAAACAGGCCCGCCAATTGATTGATGCGCTCGACTCACGCGGAGCTTGGGTTGAGGAGGGGCGTCTGCGCTATCAGGGAGACGACGACCGGACGATGCAAGTCATCGAATCGCAAACATTCAGTCGGAACATCGTTAACCTGGCGCGGTATCTGGGTGCGTTGAAGTCTCGCTGAGATTTGAACGAGTTCCGAATGATGCACCCATCAATCCCAAGCGAGAGGTGCTTTCCAGGCTTGCCGAAGCGTTTCGATGTCGGATTTGATGACCGGCTGTCCTGCGGGATCGAGCACGATGAATTGTGGATTCTCCTCCACGGAACCGATTGCAATACACGGCAGGTTTTGCATTGTGGCTTCAAATTCGGTGATCTTGTCCGCGGGAACTTCGACCAGAAAACGCGTATTGCTTTCCGAGAAGAGCAGGGGGGCGGTTTCTTTGATTCCACTTGTTTTCGCCAACGGAGCGAGATCGATGTTCGCACCGAGTCCTCCCGCGAACGCCATCTCAGCGGCGGAGACCGCGAGGCCCCCTTCGCTCAGATCGTGGCAACTGCGGATGAGTCCTTGGGTAATCGCTGCATGAATTCCCCGGAAGATCGGCATTGCTTGTTCGGCATCGACCCGGGGAACGTTGCCCCCTTTGAGTTGGTTGACCAGATTGAAATGACTTCCGCCCAGTTCGTGCTTCGTCGTCCCGACGAGATAGAGCCGGTTGCCGGCTGCTTTCAGATCCATTGTGACGGCCATGTGGATGTCGGCGATTTGTCCAAGGGCTGTGATCAGCAGCGACGAAGGAATCGCAACGGTCTCTTTCTCTCCGTTCTCGTTCACATACGAAAACTCGTTGTTGAGGCTGTCCTTGCCGCTGACGAACGGAGTTCCATACGCGACCGCAAAGTCGTGACACGCGATCGCCGCCCGCACGAGCGAACCGAGCGTCTCGGGGCGTTCGGTATTTCCCCAACAAAAATTGTCGAGAATCGCGATCTTTTCGGGATCGGCTCCGACCGCCACGCAGTTTCTGACGGCCTCGTCGATGGCTGACGCCGCCATCCAGTACGGATCGAAATCGCCGAAGCAGGGGTTCATTCCGCACGAGATGACCAGCCCCCGGTTTCGATTCAGATTCGGCCGCACGATCGCCGCGTCCGAGGGACCGTCGTTGTGAATGCCGACGAGCGGTTTGATCACGCTTCCCGCCTGCACTTCATGATCGTACTGGCGGATGATCCATTCCTTACTCGCGACGTTGAGCGAGCCGAGGATCTTGGTCAGGTCGTCGGTGTAATCGGGTTTGCTCGGAATCGAGAGCGGTTGCGGGGCAGGGGGGGAGTAGGTCGCTTCACGGATGACGGGAGGTCGGCCATCGTGCAGGAAGCTCATCTCCAGTTCGCCGACCTGTTGATCGTGATATTTGAGGACGAGTTTTTTCGTGTCAGTAAATTTTCCGATGACGGTCGCTTCGACTCCTTCGGCGGAACAGAGTTCGTGGACCCGGTTCCAGTTCTGTTTGGGAACGGCGAGGACCATTCGTTCTTGCGCTTCGGAGATCCAGATTTCGGTGTACGACAGGCCTTCGTATTTGAGCGGGGCCTTGTCGAGCCAGACTTCGGCTCCTGTGTTTTCTCCCATCTCACCGACCGCGCTGGAAAAACCGCCCGCTCCGCAATCGGTGATCGCCGAGTAGAGGTTCTCATCGCGAGCCTGCAGAATGACGTCGGCAGTCATTTTCTCGGTAATCGCATTCCCGATCTGAACGGCACCGCCGGAGAGAGTTTCACTCTCATGGGTCAGTTCGGCAGAGGAGAACGTTGCTCCGTGAATTCCATCGCGGCCGGTTCGGCCGCCGACGGCGACGATCAGATGTCCCGGCTCAACGTGGCCCTCGGCCTTGCCGACGGGAATCATCGCGATGTTGCCGCAATAGACGAGCGGATTGCCCAGATAGCGATCGTCGAAGTAAACGGCTCCGTTGACGGTCGGGATGCCCATCCTGTTTCCATAATCGCGTACTCCGGCGACGACACCTTTGAAGACCGTTCTCGGATGCAATACGCCGGGAGGAAGTTTGTCGTCGGGAAAGTCGGGCCGGGCGAAACAGAAGACGTCGGTATTGCAGACGGGCCGCGCACCGAGTCCCGTCCCGAGCGGATCGCGAATCACGCCGCCGAGTCCGGTGTTCGCGCCTCCGTACGGTTCGAGGGCCGACGGGTGATTGTGCGTTTCGACTTTGATACAGACGAATTCGTCCTCGTCGAACGTGACGACACCGGCGTTGTCTTTGAATACGCTCACGCACCAGTCGTTTTCTCCGAGCGATTCGCGGATCTGCATGGTCGCAGCGAACACGGTTTCCTTGAGCATGTTTTTGAAGTGAATGTCGCGGGTCTCGTCGGTGTAATGGATGCGGCCCGCCAGCGTTTTGTGCGAGCAGTGTTCGCTCCAGGTCTGGGCGATCGATTCGAGTTCGATGTCGGTTGGATCGCGATCGAGCGAGCGATAGTAATCCCGGATCGTCTGCATCTCGGTCAGACTCAGGTAGAGCTGGCCCACGATCGAGAGCTGTTCGAGTGCCGCATCGTCCATGTCACGGATCG
Source organism: Planctomycetaceae bacterium (assembly GCA_035513495.1). Taxonomy (GTDB): domain Bacteria; phylum Planctomycetota; class Planctomycetia; order Planctomycetales; family Planctomycetaceae; genus DATKCB01. The sequence continues at coordinate 2,695 of DATKCB010000584.1, forward strand.
CGACGTGTTTGAGTTGAAACGTGTAATCGTTGCCGAGGGTGATGCTGTCGAGGTGCAGGGGACCGTCGAGAACCTGCTCGATCGCGTCGTTCGAGAGGAGCTTGGTTGAGATCAGTTTCAAGTCAGCGGGAGAGATCGACGGGTTCACCCAGTATTTGCGACAGGTCGAAACGGCGCTTGCGTCGAGTCCGAGATCGCTCATCGCCTTGCGGGCCGATTGTGCCACGTTATCGGTCACGCCCGGTTTGAACAGAACATTGAGCAGACGGTCCCCGTTCGATTGGGTTTCGGTCGAAGCAGAGGAGAGCGGTCGTATCGTCTGCCGTTCGACGACCGGGTCGGTCAGCAGTTGTGTGGCGATCTGTTCGATCCGTTCGCGATCGGAGTCGGACTGAATCAGAAAAGACCGTGCGGTTTTGACTTCTTCGAGCGTGCCGGCTCCGAGTCCGCGTCCTGCGGCGAGGACCCGGCGGCCTTCGTAATCGATTTCGCCGGCCTGCGGTCTGATTTCCACTTCCCAAAGCATTTGTCCGTCCTTGTCGGCCCCGGATGCGGGGCAGGGGGAGTTATGAATTTGTGTCGAGCGCGTCGCGATTCTTTTTGGCCTGTTCGAGCAGGTTTTTCAAGCTCGGCGCACCCTCCTCGTCCAATCCCTGTTCGAATTCGTGCAAAACCTGGGAAAAATGTCCGAGCGCGATTTTCACTTCTGCGGAATTCATTCTCAGAATCGCATCCCATAACCGGGGATCGCCGGCGGCGATCCTCGTCGCGTCACGAATGCCGGTCCCGACAAATCGCCGATGCAGATCAGGCAGCGAATAAGCCAGTGCCGCAGCCACCAGGTGCGGTAAATGAGAAGAATACGCGACCGCCGAATCGTGGAGTTTGGGTGAAAGCCGTTCGACACGCATTCCCAGGAATTTCCAGAAATTGGCAGTCCGGTTCGTCGCGGAGTCATCGTTGCCTGCGTCAGGAGTGACGATGCACACACGCCCT
>DATKCB010000585.1:0-10699 GCA_035513495.1 Planctomycetaceae bacterium
CGATTACTGCTGTGATGACAATCACTAACAAGTACTTGATCCAAGTGGGGATTTTTGATTTTAAAGTGTCCGAATTCATGAGAATTCTCGATTTGAGTTGTTCGCTGTCAAAGCAGGTTACCACAATCGCATTCGAATCAACGAACCATTTATCTCGCCGAACAGTCTCACAAAGAAAGCGATTGCCGAAGTGCGTCTCTCGGCGTAGAATTGACACACACTCAGCCGAGGCTGAGTCTTTCAGAACTATTGAAAAAGTGAGAATTCTTGGGAAATCCAAAACGCGAAGAATTGAAGGTCGAGGCCCGCAAAGCCGTGCTGGCGGCGGTCCTCCGGGACGATTCTCCACTCGATAAAGCTCACGCGCTCGACGAAATGAAAGGACTGGCGAAAACCGCTGGCGTCGAAGTGGTCGGTGAAGTGATTCAACGCCGCGAAGCCCCGCATCAGGCCACCTGCCTGGGAAAAGGAAAAATCCGGGAGCTGAAGGAACTGATCGACTCGACCGGAGCCGAGTTGGTGGTCTTCGATAACAATCTCTCTCCCGCTCAGGGACGCAATCTCGAACAGGAACTCGACGCGATCATCGTGGACCGCAGCGAGATCATTCTCGATATCTTCGCCACGCACGCCCGCACTTACGAGTCGAAGCTGCAGGTCGAGCTGGCCCAGTTGCAGTACATCCGCACGCGTCTGAAGCGGATGTGGACGCACCTCGAACGAATCGACGGGGGAATTGGTGCCAGTCGCGGGCCGGGGGAAAAGCAGATCGAAACCGACCGCCGCCTGATCGACAACCGGATTTCGGAACTGAAGAAAAAAATCTCTCAGATCGAACGCCGCCGCGAACGAACCGTCTCGCTCCGCCGCAATCAGACGACGGTCTCGCTCGTCGGATACACCAACGCCGGCAAGAGTACGTTGATGCGAGCGTTGACTGGTGCCGACGTCCTGATCGCCGATCAGCTCTTCGCCACGCTTGAGACCCGTACGCGGAAATGGCACGTTCCCGGCTGGGGGGACGTGCTGCTGTCCGATACCGTCGGATTCGTCCGCGACCTGCCGCACGATCTCGTGGCGTCGTTCCGCTCGACGCTGGAAGAAGCCCGCCACGCCGATCTGTTGCTTCACGTCGTCGATGCGAGCCATCCCGAAGCGAAACAACAGATTGCAACCGTGGTCAAGGTACTCGCTGAAATCGGCGTTGAGACGAACAATCTTGTACTGGTACTTAACAAACTGGACCGTGTCACCGATCGGAGCTGGATCGACATTCTCCGCGCCCAGTTCAAGGATTGCGTCTCGATCTCGGCCGCGACGGGGGAAGGAATCGATCGCCTGAGCGAAGCGGTCCGAACGCGGCTGGGAGACGCGATCGTCGATGCTGAACTGGAAACGTCTGCCGGAAACGGCCGCATCATCTCCTGGCTCAACGAGCACGCCCAGATCGCCGAGACCGAATACTTCGATTCGAGCGTCCGTTTCCGCTGCCGGTTCCCCTCGCGTTTCCTCTCGCACCTCGAAGAAAACGGATCGAGCGTCAAAATCCTCGATACGGTCGATCACCGCTCCAACGGGAATGGGCACGTCGACGATCTTCAGAAGATCGAAACGATCGGATCCTGATCGGTCTAAACGAACTCACGTCGTGTACTCGGAGTTCAGCCGGACGTATTCCTGAGTCAGATCGCAGGTCCAGCAGCGGACTTGGCCGGGGCCGGAACCGCACACGAGGTCGATCAGGACTTCGCCGGTTTTCATGCTGATGGAAACTTCCGCTTCGTCGAACTCGACCGGTGCGCCGTTTTGGTAGAGCAGGAACCCGTTGACCCAGAGTGATGTTTCGTCGATGGAAAACGGAACTCCCACGTAACCCGCGGCGGAGACGATTCGGCCCCAGTTCGGATCGTTGCCCGTAATCGCTGTTTTGACGAGCGGACCTTCGGCGATCGCCTTGGCGATTTTGTGGGCGGCGGCATCTGAGGAGAGTCCCGAGACGTCGATCTGCACGAAGTGTTCGGCTCCCTCGGCATCGCGGACGATCATCTGTGACAGTTCAGCCGAAACGTCTGTGAGTGCCGCTCCAATTTGAGCCAGATCATCCTTCGAAAGTGGTCCCGTTTCGGAAGCTCCGTTGGCGAGCAGAATCACGCTGTCGCTGGTGCTGGTGTGCCCCTCGACGGTCACGCAGTTGAAGCTTTTCGCGACCGCCTGTCGCAACAACTGATCGGCCTGTTCGACCGACAGCACGGCGTCGGTTATGATCACCGAGAGCATCGTCGCCATATTGGGAGCGATCATCGCCGCCCCTTTGCAGACGCCGGTGACGCGAACAGTTCCATTCCCGACTGTCACAACTCGTGACGAGATTTTGGAGACCGTATCGGTCGTCATGATCGCCTGAGCCGCCTGCCGTAAATGCTGGGGACTGCTTCCAAGCTCCGGTAAGGCGAGTTCGATTCCCCGTGAGATTTTCTCCATCGGAAGAAATCGTCCGATGATGCCGGTCGAGCAGACCAGGACATCTTCGGGGGAGCAACCGAGACCCGCGGCGAGTTCGGCGGTCATGCGCAACGCATCCTCGATCCCGCGCTGCCCTGTGCAGGCGTTCGAATTCCCCGAATTGATCATCACGGCCCGCGACGTTTCGCGTTTGATCCGGCTCCTCGAGACCGTCACCGGCGCTCCGCAGACGAGGTTCTGCGTGAACACTCCCGCGCTGACGGCAGGACGGTCGGAGACGAACAACGCGAAGTCGGGCTTGCCGGATTCCTTGATTCCACAGGTCACGCCTGCAGTTCGGAATCCTTGAGGGAGTTCGAGCGATCGGGAGTCGGACATCGATGAATGGTTCTTGTTGAAAGGAGATCGGTGCGGTGTCAGCCTGAGGAATGTATCTGAAACAGATTTTCTCGCCGCCAACGTATGCGGAGCGAATCGTGCATTCAAGCCTTCCGAGGTTCGGCGGACATCGGGAAAACCAAACTCGTTCGGAAAAAACCTTGGATGAAAGCAGCGAGACCGAATAGAGTGAGTTGATTCGATGCCACATCCGACTGATTTTACTGTTCACAGATTTCCAACTTTTTTACTTCGCCTGATCGCAAGGAACTTTTCCCGATGACACATTTCTCCCGCCGTTCGTTTCTGCACTCTACCGCTCTTGGGTTGGGGGGATTTGCCCTGCTTCCCCGAAGTTCTTCGGGACAAGAAACCAAACCGACGGTGTCTGACGGAGTTGCCTGGCACAACGTCGAGGACTGGGGCATCGAGGGAAAGGGGTTCAACGACACCCTCCGCTACTTCGACCGATTGCCCGGACGAGCCGAGAAAACTGTCCGAGGTCCGGTCTGGTCGCTGAGTCGGCATTCGGCGGGGATGCTGGTCCGATTCGAGACCGACGCACCCGACATTCACGTCAAATACGATCTGCTCTCCTCGAATCTGGCGATGCCGCACATGCCGGCCACCGGCGTCAGCGGAGTCGATCTGTACGGACGCAACGAGACCGGCCAGGACCGCTGGGTCAAGGTGTCTCGCCCGACGGCGCAGCACGTCGAGGAAAAACTGGTCAGTGGAATCGACCCGCGACCGAACGGAAAACCCCGGCTGTATTCGCTGTATCTTCCTTTATACAACGGTGTTGAGAAGCTGGAGATCGGTGTCCCCACGGGAACCGAGTTTGTGCCGGTCGCTCCCCGAGAGGAGAAACCAATCGTTTTTTACGGAACCTCGATCATGCACGGAGCGTGCGCGTCGCGTCCGGGGATGTCGATCAGTGCGCTGGTCGGTCGCCGCTTCGATTGTCCCACGATCAATCTCGGCTTTTCGGGGAATGGACGGATGGAAATCGAGGTTGTGGAGTTTCTCGCCGAACTCGATCCCAGCGTGTACTGCATCGATTGTCTGCCCAACATGAGCGAGAAGGATGTCGCTGCGCGGACCGAACCGCTGGTCAAATTGCTTCGTAAGGCTCGACCCGAGACGCCGATCGTACTCGTCGAAGACAGGACTTACACGAACGCGCCGTTCTTTCAAAGCATGCGCGACCGTCACGCGGGCAGTCGCAACGCACTCCGAGTTGCTTACGAAAAACTGAACAACGAAGGTGTCGCGCATCTGTCCTATCTCGAAGGGGACATCCAGCTTGGCGATGACGGAGAAGCGGCGACGGACGGCAGCCATCCCAACGACCTCGGTTTCATCCGCTACGCCGACGCCTACGAGACGGTGCTGAAGCCGATCCTGGGTGTTTGACATCAAAGCCCAATTGCGCAAGCAATCGGGGGAGCGCGCACGGGCCGTTGAAGGTTTCCTCCCCCTCTCGTGGTGATCTCCACTCAGGCCGATCGGTGGGTTTCCCCGTTCGTGAGGTTGAGACGTTGGAGAGTCGCTCACCGTTCCCCCAACGGCTTGCGCCGTAGGGCTTCAATTCCAATCAAAATTCTCATCAAAGCCCAATTGCGCAAGCAATCGGGGGAGCGTGGGAAGAACTTCGAACATCCACACCCTCAACCACCATCATTCGGTGCCGCGAAGGGACGAACCAATCAGACCTGAAGGACGGTGGAAACTCGAGAGCCATTCCCCCAACGGCTTGCGCCGTAGGGCTTCACTATCAACGATCACCTCGGCGATTCACGCCTCCTGCAACCGAATTTCTCCGGCGAGACACGTTCGCGAGTCGAACGCTGGTCCCTTGTCGGCTTGCGCCGGTGGGAATGTCGCGCTCAATCGGTGAGACCGTGAATGAAAATGTCGAGGTACATGACAAGACCGATCAGGCCGAGAATGAACAGAACTCCGACGTAGGTCGCTGCTGCCAGAACTTTTTCGGTCGGCTTTTTGCCGGTCACACCTTCCCAGATCAAAAACACCATGTGGCCACCGTCGAGTACGGGAATCGGGAGAAAGTTGAGCACGGCCAGGTTGACGCTGAGAATTCCCAAAAACAGCAGAAGCTCGGCAAGTCCGTGCTGGGCGACCGTGTAGGCGATCTTCGCGATCCCCAGAGGGCCGCGAAAATTCTTGAACGACAGATCACCCCGGACGAGGCTCCGGAGAGTGCTGTAGATTTCCAGAATTTTATTCTTGGTGTGGTGCAACCCCATCGGGATCGATTCACCAAAAGAACCGGCGATCAGCTCGGTCATTTGATACCCGGGGGAAAATCCTCGCTTCGTAAAATACCACGGATTGTTTTCGTCTGCCTCGGGGGTCAACAGGAAGTCGAGTGTTTCTTTTTCTCCTTCGCGAGAGACGCTCAGCTTGACCTGATAATCTCGATGCGTCTGGATGAACAGAAACGAGTACGCCCAATCGGTCGGGCGATCCTTATGTTGAGCGTCAGCAAACTCGATCCGCAGTTCCTCGGACGAATCGGTTTTCTTCGCAGCATTTCCCTCCTTGGGAGGAGGTAGATACTCAATCGCACGAATGCGGTCGCCGACTTTCAGTTTTCCCTCCGCCGGACTGCCCGGCTTTACATGCAGGACTGTCCGCGTGATTTCGTAGGCCACTCCGATGCAAGGTGCCGAAAGCGGAGTGTCTTTCCCCGACGGGAATTCCGTCCAGGCGGGAATATCGTCGGGAACGATTTCGATTTTGAGCAAACCTTTTTTCTCGTCCGCTCCACCTGCGGCGGGTTTAACGGCACCGCCTGCGGCCTCCTCCGCTTCGCGTCGTACGTATAAGATGACTTTTTTTCCATGTTCGCGGGCGAGAAATTCGGGAAGGCGAAACGGATCGAGTTCCCGACCGACCTCGAGTTCCTGATCGCCGAGCGTGACGAGCGAGATTTTATCCCCGACCTTCAATCCCGCTTTCTGGGCGGGAGAGTCTCGCTTGATGAACTTGATCGTTCCGATGTCCATCACCGCACCCAGTTCGAGCATCCGATTGGTCGGTACGTGAATCGTCAGCTCTTCGGTCTGCGGGTTCCTCCCCTCCTTTCCCACGGTCCTGACGACTTTGAAGTCGACCTCTTTTTCGGAGTTTCGCGCCAGATAGTTCTGCAATTCGTAGAAGTGTTGGAGCGGGACATCGTCGACGCTCACGATTTTGTCTTGGGCTTTGAATGGAGGATCGGCGTTCTCGGCCGCGGAACCTGTGCTGGTCAGCGGGATCTCGGCCGGGAAATTGGCCAGCTCCAGCGATCTGGCCGGGCTGACGCCGATCTGACGGCGCATACCGGTCTGGTCGGGGCTGATCGTCAACGTCTTGACTTCGCCGCTCCACTTCTTGACCACGACTTCCAGAGGTCCGCTGGAAAGCGCGACGCTGAGGTAGATATCCTCGTAACTCGTCATTTTCTTCCCGTCGATCGTGAGAATCTCATCTCCTTCCTCAAGTCCCGCTTCCCAGGCGGGCATCCCGATCTCGGTCGATCCGACAATCGGAGGCGATTTCTGGACTCCCATCGTGAACGCCGCCGCGAAGAACAACATCGCGGTAATGACGTTCATGATCACACCGGCGGAGATGATCGCCATGCGCTGCCAGACTTTTTTCGCGGTGTACGAACGGGGATCTTCGGCGATGTCCTCGTCGGACATCTGAGCGGGGTCCATATCGTCCTGGCCCAGCATCTTGACGTATCCGCCGAACGGGATGGCCGAGAGCGCATATTCGGTCTCGCCCCATTTTCGACTCAGCAGAATCGGGCCGAAACCGATGCTGAACCGCTCCACGAACACATTGCACCACTTGGCGACCGCGAAGTGTCCGAGTTCGTGGAAAAAAATTACCAGGCCCAATCCGAGTATCACATACGAGATGTTGATCAACGAATCGATCGAGGGAAGGATGTTTAACAGGATTGCCACTGGCGTATCTCCTTACGAGCCCAGGCGTCCAGAGCGAGTAAATCGTCCAGCGACGGGTTTGATTGATAATTGTGAGCGGATAGGATTTCACCGCAGAGAGCGGGAATTTGACAGAATTCGAGATCGCCAGCCAGAAAGCGCTCCACGGCGACTTCGTTCGCAGCGTTCAGCACGGCACCGGCCGTCCCGCCGAGTCGAGCGACTTCGTAACCCAGATCGAGTGCCGGAAAGGCTTCCCGGTCCGGAGGTTCGAAGTCGAGGACACGCGCTCGCGACCAGTCCATCGTCGGGCTGATTCCCGACCAGCGCTCGGGATACGAGAGAGCGTACTGGATCGGCAGCTTCATATCGGGGGGCGAAAGATGAGCGATCGTCGAACCGTCTGTAAACTCGATCATCGAATGCACGATCGATTGCGGATGAATCACCACGTCGATCTGTTCGGGAGGAAGATCGAACAGCCAGCGGGCTTCGATCACTTCCAGCGCCTTGTTCATCATGGTCGCCGAATCGATCGTGATCTTCGGACCCATGTTCCACGTCGGGTGATCGAGCGCCATCTCCCGGGTGACTGATTTCAGTTCTTCGGCAGAACGGCCCCGGAAGGGGCCGCCGCTGGCCGTTAAAATCAGCTTGGAGATTTCGTTCACCCGTCCGCACTGCATCGCCTGAAACAGTGCCGAATGTTCGCTGTCGACCGGCAACAGCCGGCAATTGTTCTTACGGGCCAGTTCCACGATCAGCGGACCGGCGACGACCAGGGTTTCCTTATTGGCGAGAGCGACATCCTTGTGAGCCTCCAGTGCGGCCCAGGTTCCCCGCAGTCCCGCCGCCCCGACGATCCCCGAAACCACCGTCTGAACCTCGGGGGCGGTCACGATCTTCTCGATCCCGGCATCCCCGAAAATGAGTTCGGTTTCAGAGTGAAAAGCGGATCGATCGATTTCCGATTCGAGGCGTTCATCCGTCAGAACCGCATAGCGGGGACGAAACTGGTGCGTTTGTTCAGAGAGTTGCCGCCAACTCGAACGTGCGGCAATCCCGAACAGCGCAAGTCGCTCGGGATGTGCGGCGAGAACGTCGAGAGTGCTGGTCCCGATCGAACCGGTCGAGCCAAGGACAACGATCTGTTTCATGGACAACCAGCGGTCTCAAGGCCACGGGAGGAATTATCGGGTTTCTCGGGCAAAAACCCGCTTGCCGTTGAAAGACACGAACGGCAGCCGATTGTAAATCGAAAACTGTCAAAGGGATCTGCCTTTATAGTCTAGAACTTGCCCAACTCTCCCGCAAGGCAGGTCTCCCACGCTCGTTCACTCAGAGAGTGCCTCACATGCGTCCGAACGAAGTTGCCTGAATTTTTTTTACTCTTCCCATCTTTCCCACTTTGCGCTCTCAGGCCGGGATCTCGGGTTGCACTGGACGTGGTCAAAAACTATCTTCCCGTTCCCTTCCAACCTTTCCTCGTGACACCCGTCACAACCGAATTCCCCCATTGAACTTCAACCAATCCATCGAATCTCCGACTTCGTTCGGAACTCACCCACTCCGCGCTTCGACCGTCCTTCAAATCGTGATGGCTCAAATCGCTACCCCACAATCTTCCTGCTAATTCCTACATCCTAAATCCTACCTCCTCCTCCATGCTCAACCTCGGAATCGTCGATTTTGATTCGTCGCACGCTGTCGAGTTCACTCGCCGGATCAACCGGTGCGCGATTGCCGAGGATCAATTTGTCGAAGGAGCTCAGATTCTTTACGGATACCCGGGCGGAGCGGAACAAGCCCGCGATCGAATCGAACTGCACACGCCGCAAGTTGTCGAATGCGGAGTCGAACTGGTCAGCGATCCGCGCGAGATGATCGGCAAGATCGACGCTGTGTTGATTCTCTCGGTTCAGGGAGACCGGCATCTGGAGATGGCGTCTCCGTTTCTCGAAGCGGGCGTTCCCACGTACATCGATAAACCGATCAGTTGCAGACTCGAGGATCTCGATCGCCTGATCGCATTGGCCGGAACTCACGAGACGATGCTCTGGAGCGGTTCCGCCGCACGGTTCGCCGACGACGTGGCCGCGATGGCAGCCGAACTCAGACAACTGGGACCGATGACCGGAGTCCAGGTGTTCGGACCCGCTCACGAGTCGTTTCTCAATCGCGGACTGTTCCATTACGGAATTCACATTACTGAGACGATGTTCGCCCTGATGGGTTGCGGTTGCGAACGGATCTCCGCCCTCACGAGTGCCGACTGCGATCTGGTCGGCGCGCGCTGGAGCGACGGTCGAATCGCCTCGATCCGCGGACATCGCAAAGGCAACACCGGCTACGGATTCACCTGTTACACCTCACAGGGCATCCTGCACCGCAATATCTCGCTCAGAACTTCCTACCGCAATCTCTGTCAGGAGATCGTCACGTCGTTTCAGACTGGCATTCCTCCCGTGAGCCTCGACGAAACCCGCGAGATCATCCGTTTTCTGGACGCCGCCGAATCGAGCCGGCATCAAAACGGACACCCCGTTCCCCTCAACTGATTTGCTCTCCCCTCATATCTCACATCTTCGCCTCAATCATCGATCATATCCGGAGTTCACTCTGATGAGTCAACGTTTCCGCTGCCTGTTGCTCTTCATCTGGTTCCCCTGGACCGCATTGTTCCACTCGACGGTTCCCGCCTTCGGGCAGGATATGAAAATCCGAACCCACGTTTACAGCGTGTCGAACGGACCGCGCGGACTTCAAAAAGACGAACAGGCTGTCAGCCTGACGATCTTCCATGCGGGCCGAGTTTACGACTACATCGACAGTGTTCGCGAAGTGATCATATTCGAGCCGACGCTGAACCGGTTTCGCATCATCAGCACTCCGCGGTCGCTCGTGACCACCGTCGAATTCGACGAACTGCGGCAGATGATGAAAGTCGCACAAACGGCGACAGAGAAATATCTCGAAACGCTGGAACTCAAGAGCGACGGACAAACCCCCGACGGAGCCCGATCGATTCAGTTTCAACTCGAGCCTCGCTTCCGCGAGAACTGGAAACCCGTCAGTAAGGAACTGCAACTCACGAACTCCGAGTTCCGCTACAACGTCCGCTGCGAACCGGCCACGGACGACTCGATCCACGAGACCTATCTCCGCTACGCCGACTGGACGGCTCGTTTGAATTACGTGCTGCATCCCCAATCGATGTACCCCGAAGGCCGTCTGCAACTCAACGAGTCGCTCCGCAAGCGGAAGCTCTATCCGATCGAAGTGTCTCTCTATCCCGACAACCGCTCGCCGGTCCACCTGCTGGCCCGGCACAGCATCACCTGGGACCTCAACTCGTTCGATCGCACGCTGATCCACGACTGGGAAACCCAACTCAAGCAGGGCAAGCTGAAAGAACTCACCTTTCGCGAATACCAGGAAGCCGTGCTGGTCACCAAGCGCAGCCGCTGACCCGAAAAGTACGAATCCGCTGATTGGAAACGTACGACGGGAACATTTTCCCGTCGTACATTATGGGCGACGATTCCCTCCGGACCACAAAACGTTGTTTGTCCCCCAGACAACGGATAGAATGGTCCGATCATCGCCGCCGGCGGCCACTTCCCGCACGGCCAACACCTCGCCTTCAACCCCGACAACCCACCCCCGCTGTGCAACCTGCTGGTGAGCTACCTGCAACATCTGGGGCTGGAGGTGGATCGATTTTCGAGCGGGGCGGGGACGTTGAACGGGTTGGGGTAAGCACAGTGCTCCCTGCTAGCATTTATTAAGAAAATTCAGGAATGCCAATTGAATGAGAATCATGAAACTCCTTTGATAGCGGTCAAAGAATACAGAATCTCCCCTTTTTTGAGGCGTTGCTGTTGGCATACGATCTT
>DATKCB010000586.1:0-3239 GCA_035513495.1 Planctomycetaceae bacterium
GTCAAACTCGGAGAAGACGGACAACTTCCCGAACTCAGCCTCGAAGAAGCCTCCGGCGGAAAGAAAAAGAAGGACGATCAGAAGTCGAAACAGGGCAACCCCCTGCTCGTTTACCTCGCCGTCGGATTCAGCGTCATCTCCTCGACGTTGATGCTGTTGTTCGACCTCGGACCCGGCTCGAGCGGCCGAGTCGATAAGTCCTCGGCACGTGAAGAAATCCGCCAGTTTTACGGGTCCGGAGAAGACGAACTGAAAGACTATCAACTGCTGCTCCGCGAAGCGGCCCTGGCTCATTCTCGTTCGGACATCAAAACGGAAAAGTTGTACTACCGCCGCGTGCTTCGCATGCTCCGTTCGGAAGATAATCAGGGACTCATCCGGCTCACCAAAACGGAAAAGAGCGACGAAAAACTTCGCGAATTGCTGGCAACCCTGCTCGCCGAATAATGCGTTCCGCCGGTGCCATTCGGACAGGAAAAGCAATTCCTTTTGCATTCCGCGATCCATCGCGTCTCTCCAAATTGCCCGGTGCCGTTCAGATACTCGATTTCTGCGAACTCCCGCACAATCGATCGATGACTGCGCAACCGCACGAATCGCTCCAGACGTTGACGGTCGTGCGGCACATATCAAGTACGCGATCGACCGCGATGATGATCCCTTGCGCTTCGAGCGGAAGCCCGACCGCCTGGAGCACGATCGCCATCATCACCAGTCCCGCGTGAGGGATCCCCGCCGCTCCGATACTCGCCAGCAGAGCGGTGATCGCCACCAGAATCTGACTTCCCACCGTCAGATCGGCTCCCGTCGACTGAGCGATAAACAGCACCGCGACCACTTCGTACAGAGCCGTCCCGTCCATGTTGATCGTCGCCCCGAGCGGCAATACAAACGAACTGGTCTCGTTTGAGATGTTGGCCCGCTTCTCGACCGACGTCATCGTGAGCGGAAGGGTCGCATTCGAGGAAGCCGTCGAAAACGCCGTCATGAGGGCCGGACTCATCGCTTCTGCAAATTTCAGCGGAGAACGTTTCGCAACGAACCTGACGATCAGCGGCAGAACGATTGCCGCATGTACGAGCAGAGCCAGAAACACCGTCAGCATGTACCACGCCAGCGTCTGAAAAATGTCCAGCCCCTGCGTGGCGGTTGCGTAAACCATGAAGGCAAAGACTCCGATCGGAGCCAGCGCGATGATCGCCATCGTCAGATTCATCATGACATCGAACGAAGCTTGAAAAAAGTCCCGCATCGTCTGCGCGCTCTTACCACCCGTAAAGATGATGAACACTCCCACCAGGATGCTAAACGTGATGATCGAGAGAAACTGCGAGTCGGCGACCGCGTGGACCGGATTGGTGGGGATCATGTTGTCGATCATTCCGAGAAATATTCCCGACAGCGATTCGTCTGCTCCCGCCATCATCTCTCCTCCCCCCGGCAGAATCGCCCCGACGCCGGGCCGGATCAGATTGACCATCAGCAAGCCCGTGGCAATCGCTAAAACCGAAGTACACAGGTAATACAGCATCGTCCGCCCGAACATGCTCCCGAAGCGGGATGTTTCCCCGATCCCCGCCACGCCGGTCACCAGCGACGTGATGATCAACGGGACCGTGATCATTTTGAGCAGCCGCAGAAAGATGTCTCCCAGCGACTTGCAGCCCGACGCCACCTTCCGTCCGATTCCTCCTCCGTGCTGCTGGTACATCTGCTTCCATTGCGGAGCCGTCTCGAACAGCACCTCCTCGTTGGCGGCCTTGATCGTACTGACGGCCACGCGTCCTTCCTGCTTGCGCGAGTAACGCAGAATCAGTTCCTGCGGTTCCTCCACGATGTAGAGGGTCGGATTGGTCACATCGTAAGTCGCGGTCTGCCCGTTCCAGATCGCTCCGAGACTAGGAAAACGCTTCTTGAGATTGTCTTCCGACTTGAGAGTCGTTTCGAAATAGACGAGACCTTGCGCGTTGTTTTCGACAAGCGAAATCGAGCCGTCCTCGTTCAGCGTCAGCGATCCTTCGATTTTCTCGTCGATCGCCACTTCGCCGGGATTGATCGCCAGTCCGACGATCGTGCCCAGAATCAGTGCGATCAGAATCTGATAATGCAGCGGAAGTTTTTTCTTCGACGATTCGGCGGTGCTGTTCGATTCGCTCACGAGTCGTGTCTTTCCATGGGTTGAATGACGTTAACAGCGTTCGCAATAAGTACGACGGACTTCCTAGTCCGTCGTACGATCTCTAAGTCGCTTATGCTCGGCACGCATCATGTTTAAGCGACAGCCACGCGCCGTTCTCGGCACTGCTGGCGACGCTTTGAGTAATGAAATTCATTCCATCGACGCCGTCGTACACGTTCGGATAAATCGTATCGCGCGCTTCGAACTTTTCGCCCGTCGCCCGTTTGATGATCGCGTCGTAGGCAAACCTGTACACGTTCGCGAACGCTTCGAAGAACGCTTCCGGATGTCCCGCCGGCAACCGACAGGCCGCTTTGCAGGAATCGTTCAAAAACGGAGCGTTCGGATCGCGGGTGTAAAGTGAATGCGGCGAACCGTTCCGGCGAACGATCATCTGGTTCGGTTCCTCTTGCCGCCACGCGAGCGCGCCTTTCGTTCCGTCCACTTCGATGAACAGATCGTTCTCGCGTCCGTGTGAAATCTGACTGGCCGTGACCGTTCCGAGCGCTCCGTTCTGGAAACGGATTACCGCGTGTCCGTAATCGTCGAGGGCGCGGCCCTTTTCGAAGATCTTGAGAGTGCAGGAAATCTCATCCGGCAGTAGCCCGGTCATGTACCGGCCAAGGTTGTAGGCGTGCGTTCCGATATCGCCGAACCCGCCGGCCGCACCCGATTTTTTCGGATCGGTTCTCCACGCGGCCTGCTTCTGATCCGAGCTTTCCAGCCGCGACCGCAGCCAGCCCTGAATGTAGTTCGAGCGGAACGCCTGAATCTCGCCGAGTTCTCCACTTTGAATCATCTCGCGTGCCTGTCGAACGAGCGGATAGCCGGTGTAGTTGTGAGTCAGCGCGAACACGGCCCCCGAACTTTCCACGAGTTTAGCCAGTTCCTCGGCCTGGGCGAGATCGAAGGTCATCGGCTTGTCGCAGATCACATTCAGCCCCGCTTCGAGCGCCGCCTTCGCGACGGCAAAGTGCGTATGATTCGGCGTGGCGATCGAGAGAAAGTCGATCCGATCCCCCTCGGGCCGCGCGGCTTCCTGTTCGAACATCTCCTGATA
>DATKCB010000587.1:0-2914 GCA_035513495.1 Planctomycetaceae bacterium
CGCGATCTGTTGAACGCCTTTCGATCCGGCTTCGTGGAAGTGAAATCGACGACTCCCGAACTGCTCGCGGTTCTGGCTGACTCAAACGCCGGCGATGTCGTGCGGTTGACTGTCGCGCGAACGCTCGTGGAATTCGACGACCCCGAGACGGTTCGGCCTCTGTTTGAACTTTCCGAGAGTTCCGGGTCGCAGTTCAAAATGCTCATCGAGCCGGCATTGGCACGCTGGGATTATCGTCCCATACGAGAAATCTGGAGAGCGCGACTCGACAACGAAAAAACCTTCCACCGCGAACTGCTTCTGGCTTGCCGAGGGAGCGGGATCACGCAGGATGCCGCAGCTCTCGCCGGGCTGCTGAAGCTCGTCCATTCGCCCGAGAGGCCGCGCGATGTGCGACTGGCCGCGGCTCGTGCGGCGGCACAGATTGCGGAGAAACAACTGGAACCGGAGGCGAAGCGATTACTCGCCCCCTCGAATCCTGCCTCGATCGACCGCTTGTGTGCGGTCTCATTGCTGCAGCGGCACGATTCTCCCGAAGCTCGAGAGTTACTGCGACAACTGTTCGCCGATTCGAATGGATCGGTCGCCCATCCGGCGATCGGGCGTCTGTACGAAATCGATCCCGCTCTGGTGCTGGAACTGTTCGAGCGGGCGTCAGTGCATTCCGATGCCGCGGTCCGTCGAGTGGCGGCACGAAGCTACATCACGCTGCCTGCCGTCGAACGCTTGTCCGGTCTGGCCAGACTACTCGATGATCCCGATCCCCCTTTGAGGCGGGAAGTCCGGGACGCCTTACTGCGGTTTTCCCAGCAAGCAGAATTCGCTGCCCCCGTCCGTGAGCTGTCGATGCAGATTCTCCATGCCGACGGTTGGCGCGGACAGGAACAGGCGGCTTTGATTCTCGGGAAACTCGACTACGACCCCGCCGCGGATCGACTGGTCGAATTGCTCGCATCGAACCGTTCGGAAGTCGTGATCACCTCCGCCTGGGGTTTGAAACAACTCGCGGTCCCCGCCACACTTCCCGCGATGCTCGCGCGCGCGACTCTGCAAAACGAATCACCGCAATCCGACGATCTCGTCGCCGTCGATCGGCAGATGGCGCACCTGTTCGAGGCGATGGGGCAGATGGACTACAAACCCGCGATTCCCCTGGCGCGGAAGATGGTTCCCAAGGTTCTCGATCATCGCCGCCTTTCGCGTGCCGCTGCTTGCTGGTCGCTCGGTTATCTCATGGACGGCCTGAGCGATGAGCAATTCGAAACGGAACTGTTTGATCGCGCCGCAGACGACATGTCGCTGATGCCCGAAATCGAGATCGTCCGCTGGATGTGCGCCATTTCACTCGGCCGGTTGAAAGCCAAATCGCAACTCGATGCGCTCATCAAGAAAATCGGACCGACCGTCGAAGACTCTCCGCCTGAACATGCGATGCTCTGGTCGATCCGCCTGCTGGGAGGCAAGGACGTTCCGTTGCGAGAGCCTCCCCCCGACTACGTACTCCGGGAATGGCTGATCCAGCCGCTGAACTCCAATCCGTAATGATCCAAGCGGATTCTCTCCCGGCGCGATCCCGATTCGATCCTCGGCCAGATTCGATGTTGTCAGAAATTCTGTTGATCCCATCGACTCGTTCGAGCAGGATGGAGCCTGATTGTGTTCTCTCTCGATTCTTCAGGAGTCTACTGATGCCAATGAAGTTGTCGGTTTGTGATTCGTTGCCTCGCGACGCGAAACGGAAAGGTTTCCGCTGTCTGTTGGCGTTTCTGGCGGCGAACGCAATCCTGATCTGCGCCGCTCCGGCGGAATCCGCCGACTGGCCGCAATTTCGCGGACCGAACTGCACCGGGATTTCGTCCGAAACGAACCCGCTCCCCGCGAAGTTTTCGGCGACGGAAAACGTCCGTTGGTCGGCAATCGTGGGCGATGGAATCGGCTGCCCCGTCGCGGCGGGGGGACGGGTTTTCACCAGCGGCATGATCGACGCACAGACGCTGGGTCTATTCGCTTTCGACGCCAAATCGGGACGGGAATTGTGGCGTCATACCTGGCCGACGCCCGGACTGATGGAAATCCACAAAACGAATTCGCACGCCAGCACCACCCCGGCCGCCGATGCGGATCGAGTGTACTTTTATTTCAAAACGCTCGGAATGCTCGCGCTCGATGCGAAAACCGGAGAACTGCTCTGGCAAAGAGAACTACCCAAACCGTTCTTTGTGTTCAAATGGGGGGCGGGGATGTCGCCCGTGCTCTACAAAGACAAGGTTCTGTTCTGTCAGGACGACGATCTTTATCCCGCGCTCTATGCATTCGACAAGGCAACCGGAGAGATCGTCTGGAAAGACGATCGTTCCGACATGGCGGTCAATTATTCTCATCCGGTCATCTGTCAGACCGAACGAGGAGACGAATTGATCGTCGCCGGGACAGGAAAGCTGATCGGCTACGATCCCGCGACCGGGAAACGCCTCTGGTTCGCGAAGACGCTGCTGCGAAACATCAAGACGACCCCGGTCTGTGTCGGCGATACGATTTACATCTCGCTGCAGAGCGCGGGGATCGCCAACCAGTGGCTCGCCTCGGTCGATCAGGCCAAGACCGGTAACAGCGACGGAAAGATCACCAAAGAGGAAATGCAGGCGTTCGTCGGGGAAACGAAAATCCCCGAAGCGTTCTACAAACGAACGTTCGATCGCGGCGACAAGAACCAGGACGGTTTTCTCGAAGGAGCCGAATTCGACGAAGCCTTTCTGTTTCCCGACAACTTCGCAGGCGCTGCATTCGACGATGACAATCCTGCCGACGAATTCATTCTGGCGGTACGGGGAGGTGGTCGCGGAGACGTCACCGACACGCACGTACTGTGGAAGCATCCGACCAAACACACCGACCACATTGTCTCGCCGTTCGT
>DATKCB010000588.1:0-8070 GCA_035513495.1 Planctomycetaceae bacterium
GGAACGTCTCTCCAGCGGAAATCCAGATCGATCGCAGATTTGGCCAACATCATCAGTCGGTCTTCATCGATGACAGGACAGGGGAGATCGGGCAAAGCCCGACGTGTGTTCGAGGTGTCGAAAACCGGGTCGTTTCTCCAATAGGCTTCGTAGACACGCATGTTCTCGTAGAACAACCGCTCGAGTTCGGTCGGATTTTCGAGCTTCGTGGTGGCTCCGACAAACCGAGCCGTTCCATTGAGGCCGCAGGTTGCGTCAACGACATCCAGAATCATTTTGGAAGTGACGGGTGAATCGGACGTGAGATGATACGTGTGACCGTGATGTTCGGGCGAGCCGACAATCCGGGTGATCGCTTCGGAGACCCAATCGACGGGGATCAGGTTTTTCCGTTCGTCGCCGTTCAGATTCAATCTCGCACTCGTTTCACCGGTGGCGAAATGATCTGATTCTGTGGATTTTCGAATGGTATGGACCAGCCGCAACGTCGCATAGAATCCGTGGAACGTTGTCGTTAATCCCGATTCGGAATCACCGACGATGATTCCGGGACGATATACGGTCACTTGACGCAAGAAGCCTGCATTGCGAACGAGTTGTTCGGATTCAATCTTGCTTAATTCGTAATCGTTGCTCAGTTCCTGCCCTTCGTTCAGTTCCGTTTCGAGTACTGTTCCCTGGCGTCGGCCGCAGACGTAGGCGGTCGAGACGTGGTGGAATTGATCGATGTTGGCTTCCTGGCAGACATCGAGAACATTTTGCGTTCCGCCGACGTTGGTGACCCAGGGTTCGCCTTCACGGCTTCCGGAAACGAACGTCAGACTCGCGGCGTTATGGAGCACGCTGTCGCAATTCTGTTTGATCCAATCGATCTGTTCGGGGAGCAGACCCAATTGCGGTTGCGTCAGATCGCCTTCCAGAACGACCGGGCGAGGCAATTCCAGGCCGAGTCGCGTCTCCCAGGTGCGAAACAACGACTCGACGCGACTGGCCGCGGTTTGATTTCGAGTTCGGCGGACAATCACCGCCACCGGACGATTGGCCAGAGCCAGATCGCGGAGCAGGTATCGACCCAGAAGCCCGGTGCCTCCCGTCAGCAGGATGCCGGGAGTAAAATCGAAAGCAAGAGCGGGATTAGACATAAGTTGACCGTCAATTGTGTCAGGGGAGAGAGGAAAGACTCTACTCGTAAGAGATTCCAGTCAGCGGATCAGCGGGGATACGCGAACCGATTTATTTCAAGTATAAAATGAAAAAAGCCAATCCACAGCGTTTTTCTCGGTGTCTCTCGTACAAACTTCGAACAAGTCGCACGATCCCCGTTATAAATTCTCATTCCCTGTTAAACTCTAAGGGATATGGAATTCAGGGGGTTCGTAGGCTTCGACCGGTCCTTCAACATGGGAGACTTCACGCGTCGCGTGAGTCGGTTTGAATTTTTTCAACTCATATTCGGGGAGCAACGAATTGATCCGCATTTCGATGTTGGTCAATTGCTCTCCCTGATCGCGCGTCACAAACGTGAAAGCTCGTCCCCGCTCGTCTGAGGATAATCGGCCGGTACGCCCTACTCGGTGCAGGTAGTCATCGCAAAACTCGGGGATGTCGTAATTGATGATGTGCGAGATGCCGCTTATATCGATTCCGCGCCCGACGACGTCGGTCGCGATCAGCATTCGAATCTCACCGCTGCGGAATTTTTTCATCACGTGATCGCGTTTGTTCTGCGGCAAGTCGCCGTGCATCATCGCGATTGCGTGACTATCCAGTTTTTTACTGAATTTCCGCGCCAGTTTTTCCGCACCGATTTTCGTTCTCGTGAAGACCAGCGCCTGCTGAGGACGCTCCTGTCGCAGCAGATGAACCAAGGCTCCGAATTTGCGGTCGCGATCGACCGTCAGATAAAACTGTTCGATCTGTTTGGCAGGACCGTCGGAATCGGTCACATCGACTTTTTCCGGAGACTGCATATATTTTAAAGTCAGTTTTTCGACATCAGGAGCCATTGTCGCCGAGAGGAGCATCGTCTGCCGGTTTTTCGGACAGCGACGCAGAATTTTCTCGATGTCCGGACGAAATCCGATATCGAGCATTCGATCCGCTTCGTCGAGTACAACGACTTTCAAAGTTTTCAAGTTGAGATGACTGCGCCGCAGGAGATCGATCGTCCGGCCGGGAGTTCCCACGATCAGTTGCGGACCTTTCGCGAGATCGTCCACCTGTTTCCGGATCGGACGGCCTCCGACCAGACAAACCGTCTGGCAGACGGTCGTGCCGGACAGTTTTCTTGCTTCGCCCGCGACCTGCTCGCTCAATTCTCGGGTCGGTGCCAAGACGAGAGCCTGCGGTTCTTTTTTCGAGAGATCGATTCGTTCGAGGATGGGGAGTACGAAGGCGGCCGTTTTGCCGGTCCCCGTCCGCGCCAACCCGATCACGTCGCCGCCGGCAATCGCCACGGGAATAAACGTCTTCTGGATCGGACTGGGGGATTCGTAACCCGCTTGTTTCACCGCTTCCAGTGAGGAGGGACTTAATCCGAGATCGGCAAAAGTAATTGGATTTACAGCGACAGAATCTTCGTGAGACACAGGCACAGGCTCGCAGGGAGGGAAAACGTGATACTTACGCCATCCATGACCCAAACAGGCTAATCCGCAGAGACCCCAGCGTCAATGCAAGGGACTTCCAAACACTTTGATGAAATGAACTGAACAGCAGTTGAATTTGCGGAATCACCGCGAAAACTGGCGCAATTATCGCATCAGCCAAATTTGATGCATTAAGGGCGGGAATCGCCGGAGTCGCGTTCAACCGATCATTATCTACGCGATAATCCGTTGTGTTTCCCAATCGCCGATCACGCCAGCAATTCCTCAATCACTTCTCCGCCCGTCTGGGAAAGCTGCTTGAACCGCCCCCCGTGGAAGTAGGTCAGCTTGTTGTCGTCGAGTCCCAACAGTTTCAGCACAGTCACATGGAGATTTCGCAGAGGATTCACGACTTCGACCGCTTCGGCTCCCAGTTCGTCGGTGGCTCCAATCACATGCCCTGCCTTGACTCCTCCCCCTGCCATCCACAAGGGCATCGCTTTGGCATTATGATCGCGTCCGTATTTGACCCCTCCCCGCACACCATTATCGGGAGACCGTCCGAATTCGCCCGTCCAGACGATGAGGGTCGATTCGAGCAATCCGCGTTGTTTGAGATCGGCGATCAAACCGGCAATCGGCCGGTCGACTGACTGAATTCGCTTACTGTGGGCGTTCTCGATGTAGTCGTGAGAATCCCATCCGGCTGCGTAGATCTGCACGAAGCGCACTCCCTGCTCGACGAGTCTCCGGGCCAGCAGGCAGCGTCTCCCGAACTCGCTGGAAAACGGGTCGCCCAATCCATACATCGTTTGCGTGACTTGCGTCTCGCGCGACAGATCGGCTAATTCAGGAACTTGCGATTGCATGCGGAACGCCAGCTCGTAATTCGCCATGCGGGCAGCGAGTTCCTCGTGACGCGGATGACTCTGCCGATGTCTGCCGTTAAGCATCGATAACAAGTCGAGATTTTTTCTTTGATTTTCCGGCGTCACACCAGCGGGAGGATTCAGATCCAGAATCGGTGAACCGGACGGTCGAAACGGGGTTCCCTGAAAGTGGGCCGGCAGAAATCCATTCGACCAGTTCGCGGCTCCTCCCTGCGGATAGGCGACTTCCGGCAACACGACGAAGCCGGGCAGATTCTGATTCGGTGAGCCGAGTCCGTAGGTCACCCAGGCACCGACTGCGGGATCGCCTCCGAAACGGCTCCCGGTATTGAGATGATAGTTCGCGGTCGGATGATCGATCGATTCGGCCTGCAAGCCTCGGTAAAAACAGATGTCGTCGGCAACGTCAGGGAGATGCCGCCAATGCTCGCACATATCGATCCCGTTCGAGCCGACCCGGCGAAATTTGAACGGGCTTTCAACGTAATATCTTTTCCCCGAAGCCATCGCCGAGGCGAATTGATCCTGTCTCTGAAACTCTTTGAGGTGCAGCTGTTTGAGCTTGGGTTTGGGATCGAAGGTATCGATATGGCTCGGTCCGCCCGACATCGTGAGAAAAATGCACGATGTCACTTTCGACGGAACATGTCCCGGTTTGGATGCGAGCGGACCCCGTTTGACATTCGTCGATTCGTCCGCCTGCGCGATCGCCTGAAAGGCGACGGCTCCCAGAGAGGCACCCAGACCGTACAAAAGCTCCCGCCGGGAAACATCCCTGTTTCGAAATTCGAAATGTCTCATGACTCTGCTCCTGCCCGTCGCGACTTGAATCGTCAGTATATCACAGCTCTCGTGGATTTTGCGATACAAATTGCCCGGAACTCTCTCCGTCTCAGCGTCACGTCCCGCAATGGAAGGTGCAGAACGCGCTCGACGATTTTGTTCCTGCATGCAGCTCAGGCGAGGCGAAGCTCAAATCGCAGACAACGATGAGTGCCGGGAATTTCCCGCATCTCGCCCCTCCCGTTTGTTTCGTCTTGTGTTCTGCCGCTCTCATACGGGAGAATGTTGTACAACAACCCGAGACGTTCTCTCCGCTGGAAAGCACGAATCGAGCAGCGGAAAGTTGAGACCCGTGAACTTCTTATCATGACGATTGAGACCGGGTGAGGTTCGGGTCAAAGACCGCTCGAAAGGAGGTAGCCGATGCCGCCCAGATTGCTCCTGAGATTCATCGCCGTGGCGGTACTCTCGCCGGTGTCCTCCGGCGAGGCGCAAAGCCGGCAGGTGGAGATCTCCAAACGATGCGTGGATCAGATCGATCAGCGTTCCGGGCCGACGTTGTACGGAGCGATCCTCGGGCGTTCAGCCGACGGAACGCTGACGATCGCAGTTCAGCGGGAATGGCTGCAGAAAAAGTCGAAGTCGTTCTATACGAGGCAGACGGCGACTGAGGCAGAGGATTCGATCAACGCTCTGGCGACGTTGCGGGATCGGATCGATGAGTGGTTGAAAACGACGACGCAGCCGATCAACCTCGTCCGTTATTTGCGAGAGCAGTTTGAGCAGGTGGATCAAAAGCTGGCCGAGGCGAAGCAGAATCCCGTCGCTCCGAATTCGCAGTTCGTGATCCTGGAGATTCCCGCGAAGAATGTGCAGAAGTGGTATGCACAACCGGCGCAGAATCGGCAGTTGGCATTGGCGGCCTGGAAGTTGAATCTGAAAGACGTCGAGACGAAGTCGGCAGAAGATCTGGCGGACGAGCTTCAGGACCGGAAGGTCGATCTGATTCAACTCGATCTGGATTTGTCGGACCGGCTGTCCGCGCGGGCGGACGGAGAACGGGAATGGGCTGCGCGGCGGGCGATCGTGGAACATCATTTCTGGAGGAGCATCGAGTTTCAGGGGACGGCGAGTTTTCTGTTCGAAGCCGGCGCGGGAGCAGATCAGCCCGAGTTACTGGAGTTATTGCCGAAGATCTTCAATCAGGAATTGACCAGACAGTTGGGAGACTTGCTGGGAAGTGAAGGGGGAGTGCCTCAACAGAAAGCGGACTCGATCGTTGAGGCGACGAAGACGGCGGATGACAAGAACGTCTTTGCTGTCGTCATTACGCGGCTTGATCAGAGCCTCGCTGAAAAGCGGGTTTCGGTCGAGAAGCTGTTGCTGGCGAAGATGCCGGGGGGCGAGTGGGAGCGTGTCTGGAGTATCGTTACGACGGTCGATGCATCGAAGCCTCGCAAGGCGATCGAGGATGAACTCGCCAACCACGAGCAGATCAAGCCGATCCGCGATGCCGTCAAGGCGTTGGGTCTGCCAGGCGGGGACGAGAACCTGACGATCGCGATCCGATTCGGCGCAGCCACGATGGAGGCGCAGGAAAAGTCGGGAGAGGCGTTTGAGGCGTTCGTGAAGCGATACGTGGAAGAACTGGATCGGCCGCCTTTGATTCTGGGGAATTGATGAGAGGCGGCTATCCAGACTGCCTGATCGTGGGGCAGATTTGTAATCTGCTACGCTGTGTTGTCTCTGACAAAAGAATTTGAAGTGCATCACATCGTCAACAGGGCCGACAAATTCGGCCTCGAAAACTTAGCCCATCTCGACAATCTTCCGCCGCGCGGTTTTCACAGTTGCTGGTGGCGCCGATCAAAGTGGAGCACGGTACGAGGGGTGACTGGCGTGGGTTTGGGTGGTTGACGCGAAATTAATGTAGTACTCGCAAGTCCCGTGTAGATATTACAAATTAACGTCCTGGGTTTCTGCTGCTGAGTCGTCCCCTGACCGCGTAGATCTCGCTATTTTTCAGTGATCGCCGGTTTTTGGGAGTCTTCTTGATCGGATTTTCCGCAGATCCTACGATTTGCCGATCTCCCGAACACAGGACAAGATCGATGACGATTCGAGCAATTCTTCCAATGATCTTTTCGCTCTGCATGTGCGGATGCGGAACCGTTCTCAACCTCGTCACGATCGAAGACGAGGGGGCGGGTATGTTCGCGCAGGGAAAACAGTCCGCTCCCAAAATGGTTTACGGTGGCGTCGCGATCGACGGAGTGTCGGGGGCCGAGTGGATCAATCAGGGAGACACTCTGCTGGGGCTTTACGTCTGGTGTGTCGATCTGCCGCTGAGTGTCGCCGGCGACACGCTGACGCTGCCCTATACGATTGCGTCCAACGTCGGAAACCCGGTCCCCGATTCGGATCGCACGAAAGAGTCGTTGACCTCGTTTGGTAAGAAACTGAAGGATAACGGCAGGAGCCTCCTTCACTCGTTACCATCCTGGGCTGATCTGCGCGACTCCGCTTACGATGAAGAGCCGAGCAAGACAGAGATCGTGCATTAAAGCACAGAGGACGTATCGAATCCCAGGAGCCGTTCGCATGCCCACCCTGCCGCGCGATGTGGGCATGGTACCCGGAGCCAATCTTAAGAGATTTTAAAGTTATATTTTTTGAGCGCCTTCTCGAAATGCTCGACATCGATGGCCTTGACCTCGTACTTGGAGCCGGAATCGAGCAGAATTGTGTATCCGGGATCGTTGAACGTGACGGACACAACATTCGTCAGGTTGATCCATAACCCGCCGCCTTCCAGTTGAAAAAAATCACTCATGCAAAACTCCTGTGGTTGCGTCGAAGGGAGAAACACCGATTCCGAGAGATCGGAATGTGACGCAATCCAGCGCCTCTACGTGAATCGTCGAGAAGCAATGCGATTCGCTGCCGACCTCACGTTTCGACCGCAGACTCAGCGTGCGTGTTCAATCCTTGAGTCGAAATTCTGTTTCGTATGAATGCAGTCTATCAGAATACGGTCCTGAGCGTGAGTCACTCGCACACCCACCCTGTTTCGCGATGTGGGCATGGCCCACACCCGGCACACAGCTTGATCCTTCAACCTTGGACCCTTTCACCTTTGCATTCGACATTCCCTCCTCCTGCTTGTTTCACAACTCGGCTCCCGTTTTTTCAAAAACTCCCGAGGTTTTAGAACTTGAGCTTTTTGGAAGACATCAAGTTCTCAAGTTCTCAAGTTCAGGCGAAACCCGGGAGATTTGATCGGTTTTAAAGTCGTTCGGGATATATTTCGGATTGTTGCTTGTTTCATCATTCGCTGTTGCGCGGCGGGACCGCGAGGATGTAGGGATTCAGGAAGTAGTCTCTGATCGGTTCGATTTTCTGGTTTCTGATTTCCTTTGACATTGGGATTTCGACATTGGACATTCCCCTCCGCTTGTTTCACAACTCGCGTTGACGCCGGTCAAAATTCTCCGGGGTTTATCGAACTTGACCTTTTTGGAGGATGTCAAGTTGTCAACTTCGAACCAAACCCGAGAGATTTGGACGTTTTTAAAGTAGTTTGGGAAAAATTCTGGAATTTTGCTTGTTTCATAATTCGCCGTTGCGCGGTGAACAGGATTCAGGATTCAGACTCTGTCTGTTGAACATTGAACCTTTGAAATTGAACATTCTCCTCCTCCGGTTTCCGCTCTCCGCTTTCCGCTTTCGCTTCGCTCCTCTACCAGAGGTGACTTTGTTGCGCAACAGAGACTTCGTGGGGCAGGTTTGTAACCTATCTTTGTTCCAGA
>DATKCB010000589.1:0-7800 GCA_035513495.1 Planctomycetaceae bacterium
AGACGCCAACAAACCTGGCAACATGTCTCCGGTGGCTAACGACGGTCGGCTGGTTATCAACGGTGTTCGTCCCGTCATTCGTCCGGCAACCGATGGGCGACGCGAGATCCATCTGTTGATCACGATGACTCAGACGATCTACGTTCCTCTCAGTGACTCCCAGACGCAAAATCCGGAAATGAATGATATCGTCTTTCCGATGCGAGGGGGATGCTCGTTGATTCTCGATCCTCTGGAAGGTCGGGTGAAGTACTCGATCTATAAGCGGGTCGAGAGCAAACTGCGAATGAAACGAGTTCGAACTGATCTCAACAATCAAATTCAGAAGATCGGGCTCGAAGAAGCGTTGCAGCGGGGCTTGGTCAATAGGAAAAGTTCCGAGCAAGAGAAATACCTGGTGGAACCGTTTGCGATCGCCCATCGAGAAGGGAATTTCCATGCGGTTTACTAACTGCGGACGGATTCCCGCGGCCGTGGGCCTGATTTTGTGACTGAGAACATTTTGAAACGGCACCGATTCAGTACTCAAAGTTTCGTCTGCCGACTTGCACCGAACCACGAATGAGCACGCCCCATGGCAGCCAAATTGCGCAGTGAGTCGTTATCTCCCGGTCCCGACGAAGTCATCATCCGCATGTACCGAATCGGGCTGGGAGATTGTTTCCTCATCGCCGTCGGTGCCGAGAAGAAGCCAAAGTACGTGCTAATCGACTGCGGCATTCATCGACTCCAGGCGAACGGCGGAGACAGGATGCTGAAAGTCTCCCAGCACGCCGTCGAAACGGTCAAGAGTCATTTTGATGTGGTCGTGGCAACTCACCAACACGCGGACCATCTATCCGGATTCGTTCAGAAGGAAAGTCCGTTTCTCAGCGATGCGGTCAAAATCGACCAGCTTTGGCTGGCCTGGACGGAGAACCCGCGCAGTCCGCAGGCGAGAGAACTTCGGCGCAAGCATGGAACCGCGAGAGCCGTCGTCAGGAAAGCTGCGGAAGAATTGCGAAAGGCCACAAAAAACGTTGAATTTGCTGGCCCAAGCGCGCAACTCGCGATCAGAGCCCTGTCAAAGCGAGTTGACAACCTTGAAAATGGCTTTGAAGTTCCTGCGAAAGAAATCGTTGATGACAAGCAGGTGAAATTCATTTCGCAGAAGATCGACGAACTGCTTAAAAGTCATCCGGAGAAGAAAGCGCAGTCGTGGACTGACTCGGAATTCGCCTCCCAAGGCTATGGGATTTCACTTTCCGAAGGAGAACAAAAGCCGTCGGCGAATGAAGTGGCTCTTGAATTGCTGGCAATGAAAGCGCGCGAAGTCCATTACTGCAATCCAGGGGACTTGCTGGAGATTCCGGATGTTCCAGCCAATCTGATCCATGCCTGGGTCTTAGGCCCTCCGCGGGACGAACTCCGACTCAAGAAAGATAAACCCTCCAAAATTCGTGGCGAAGAAGCGTTTAAAGAGGTCTACCTGAGCAGTTCCGTCCAGTCGTCTGCACTCGCGCGCAGTCCGGCATTGAATTCGAGTGGCGAGATGGGCTCGGTCAGCCGCCCTTTCGATAACGTCGCCGAGTCCACTCCGTTGAAGCCTTTCGAATCGAACGAAGCAGGCATGAACGTAGTGCTCGCAGATGACGATCCAGCGACGGATTTGCTATCTCAGCTTTATTTTGATCCTGCTGCGGAATGGCGGCGAATCGATGCGGACTGGCTTCGCGGCATCGAGCCGCTCGCCCTGGATCTCGACAGCGACACGAACAACACCAGCCTCGTACTGGCATTTGAATTGGGCAGCTTGGGTAAAGGAAAAGTTCTCCTCTTTCCCGGTGATGCCCAGGTGGGGAACTGGCTTTCGTGGCGCGATCAGAAATACGAGTTTGAAAATGTCGAGATATCGGCCGACGATCTGTTGAAAAGAACCACTCTCTACAAGTGCGGACATCACGGCAGTCACAATGCAACGGTCAAACGTGATCCCGGAGACGCAATTGAGCATCCCGAAGGCGCTCCGTTCGGGCTCGAACTGATGAACGACATCATCACGATGATTCCCGTACATCGCAAATCGTCCGACAAGGCGCGAGGTTGGGACATGCCCTACAAAAAGCTTTATGAAAAGATACGCGAGAAGTCATTCAACCGTGTGTTGCGTTCCGACTTGAGCATGGAGCCGCTTGAGGAGGCGAGTCTGCCGGACATCGTGCCGAAGAGTGAGGCATTTGAGCGAATTCCGGGGATGCCGAGCCGATTCGAATGGCGAAAGTCCGAAGAAACATTTGAAGATGACAAGTCCCCGCTTTACTTCGACGTGAAGATCCGCGTCAATAAATCTGAACAGGAGCCTTAGCTGTCTGGTGAAAAACTGATTCGATCGCTCGTAGCCAGAACAATTGTTTCAATGGGCTGTTCGTGCAACGCCCTCGCCGTGCTCGTTTGGTGCCTGCCTCATTCTCCGTATAAAACAGAAGCAGTAAATGATGAACGACACCGATGTTCAAACACTACCCGAAGACCAAAATCAGATTGGAGTCGCCCTGTCGGGTGGAGGGCATCGAGCGACCGCGTTTACGTTGGGAACGTTACTCTATCTCGCTGACGCGAGTAAGAACTCAGAGGTAGTATCGATTGCTTCCGTCTCGGGAGGTTCACTGACGAACGGTTTCGTCGCTCATTCCTGCGATTATTCAGAGGAAAACAGGGCGGGCTTCCGCAAAGTCGCTGCCGAACTCGCGGATATTGTCGCGCGACGGGGAACGCTGTGGTCGGCGCCGCTAACGTGGGTATACCTAGCGGCAACCGTAGTCACGCTCGGTTTGTTAATCCTGGCAGTGTGCCAGATCCCATCGGGGTTTGTTGCCTCGCTTGTTTGTATCGGCCTGCTGTTACTATGGGGGGGATTGTTCGTTTCGCAGCGCGGTCGCATCTGCGCGAGGGCATTCAGAAACTCGCTCTTTGCCGATGCCAAGTCTCCGCCCCGCATGTCGAATCTGGCCTCCCACAAAGTCCAGCATGTCTTTTGCGCGACCGAGATGCAGACGGCGCAACACCTCTATTTCACGGGAAAGTTCACCTACAGTTACAATTTCGGCCTGGGAACGTCAAATGGAATCGCACTGCACGATGCGATTCAGGCATCAGCCTCGTTTCCAGGAGGTTTTCCCATCCGTTGGTTTCCCAGTAAGTTGTTCGAGTTTAAGAACAAGCTGTCCGATCGTCCCACTCCGAAGTGGGTCGCTCTGCTGGACGGCGGAGTTTACGACAACATGGGAGAGCAATGGCTGGCGAACGCTGGAAAGCGGCTTCGAGAACTGCGGAGTATCAGCGCAGAAATTGAGTTTCGAGTGCCCAATTTTCTCGTGGTCGTCAATGCGTCTTCAAACTTCAGATTCAAGTCCTCGATTCTGCTCCGAATTCCCCTGCTCAACGAGATCATGGCACTGCTGCAAGTCTCGGACGTGATGTACGACAACACGACGACGCAGCGCCGCACTTCGTTGTTCAAGCTCTTTACCGACACGTCCGGGAATGGCACCCCAGGCGTTTTCGTCATGATCGACCGCTCTGCGCTCGACTCTGCGATTTCGGTTCACAAAGGCAAGCACTTCACGGACGAACAGAAAAGAAGAGCTAACAGCGTGCTTGAGAAGGTCTGTGTCCATCTACCGATGCACGACAACGACAAGCTATCGGATGAAGCCCTCTTCTGGGAAAAGTTGGCTCAAGCAAATCGCAACGTGCGGACGACATTGTGTGCGTTGGGAGTCGCCAAAACGGCGAAACTGATGCTGCATGGGTACGCATCGGCCATGTTCAATCTGCACATCTTTCACAACTTCCCCCTGCTCGACATTGCCACGCAGGAATGCTTCGAGCAATTGATCATGCAGGGCACCAATAAGTCGGACGAAGCTGGTTAGACGGTCATCGGTTCACGGGAATATCGAGGGAGCGCTCGTGAAACGCTTCTGCCGCTTCTTGTTGCTCGCGCTCAATCCTCTGCAGTTCGAGTGTTTCCGGATCGGGGATCAATCCGCCCAGAGGCGTTGACTGTACCAGCCCCTTCACCGGACGGACCACGAGTCGATTCTGGCTCCCACAGGAAAAAGGAAACCCAGCTCTCTGTCAGCCGACCTGTTCCTGCATTTTATCCCATGGGTTGAGGGACTCTTTAATTGCTCGAAAAACTCGTCGGTGAAGGATCCACCGACGCGTGCAGTGGATGATTCACAATTGCAAAAATATTTTTGCAATTGTTCATTGAGTTCACCACAATTCGTTGCTTGTTCAACACACCAGATGCTGCACTGAAGCTCCAGAGAAGCGGCAGAGCCCAAATCAGGTGAGGACTTTGGTCGGGGTGCCGGCGGTTTTTGTTCCACTCTGTTTCAGATTGTCCTCATTCGTTTCAGACTGTTTCAGCGTGTTTCACAGTGTTGCAGATTTGTGCCTGATTGGAGGACTCTGGGGGCAAATTCCGGGTTTTGACTGCGTGTTTGGGGGAATTAAGCGACTTTTGCGACCGTTTTCTACGCACAATAACCCATTCCAGCACCAAAATGGCCCCCAATTCTGTTCCCTTTGACAAGCACGCTACCAGCGAGCGGGTCTTCACGCCCAAAAATGGGATGGAACCCGTAAAGGTCGTTCTCAATTATCCCAAGCGTTGATCGACGTCGGACTCGCCTGTGTTACCGAAGAGGATTTTATCCAATCTGGCAAATTGACATCACGTCATTCGATCGATCACATTTGTCTCGACCTTGAGACTGCCAAACAAGTCACCAATGTTGAAGTCTGGGGGGGACACCCGGTTCCGCAAAGCTGATCGCGGACTGTTCGAACTCAACCGCTAACCTCGTCGTACGCCACGACGCCGCCCAGAACGCCCTATGTTGGGCGTTCTCAAGTCATCGCTCCTGAAAACTTCGCGACATGGTGTCTGTCAGCTGCCACAGCCAATCTCGCTAATGACTCGGAGTGACCGCTACCTCAGACTAATCGTTCGGGAAAACATTGATCATTCCGTCTTCTGAAACGAGCACGATCACGCAATCCGGGTGGTCGATCATGTACCGTCGCACCGAGTTGTACCTCGCTCCCCGCTCCGGATTCTCCTTCGCTCCCAAAGTGCCGTCGAGGATCAGTCCGACGCCGTGACACACCGCTTGTGGATCGACCATGATTGCACCATCGATCGACATTGCTCCGACAAGAGCCTCTCGATCGTAGGCGAATGAGTGAATCCCCAAATGACCCACAAGTCGCTCACATTCAGCGGCCGCATCTTTCGAGATGACCACCACTGCCCCGTGGGTAGCTCCGATGGCGATGTTCACGACTTTACAGAGGGTACTCGCGTCGAATCCTTCTCCGAACTGCTTAGTGAGCGCAGCCCGAACGATATTCATATCCATTGCGGATTGGGGAAGGTTTGGATGGCCGTATCGAACATCCATCAGCACGGTGCCGACGTGAGACATTTGCCAATGGTGATGGCCTTTGAACTCGACCGTACAGACCTCCATGCTTGATGGATCGTATTTCGATTTGTCGAACCTGCCGAGGCCCCAGACGAACCGCGAGTCGCACAGCAGGTACAATCCGCCGCCGCACATCTCAAGCAGCTTTCGAACGCGCCGGTGAGCGTTCACCAGCATCGGGTACTTGTACTCAAGGACGGTTTCAACCGCTGGATGAACCCGATCGGCGACTATCATTCCTCCCAGACCTTCCCGCTTCTCGTAGGAGAATGAGGCGATGATGTTGCAGGCATCAAACAGCTTCGGCGTGCCGCGAAACTGAATGTCAATGGCTGAGAAACGTTTTCCGGCCCAACTGTGCATTCGCATGAAGAATTCCCCCGCGATGCGCAGCGTCTGCTGCGGATCGAACGGCTCGTATTCGAGCCCTCGGCCCGGGTTTCTCTTATCCAATTCTTCTGCAAACTGCTTCAGGACGGCTTCAATTACTCCGAATTGCAGCGACGGCCATCTCCCGTGATTGGTGAATACGTCCATCGAACTGGTCGGGTAACTCATGCAGTCGGTCTCGCTGAAGATGACAACCAGCGCGACCACCTTGCCGTCCACCTCCACCGTGGGAGAGACGGACGCAAGCATCCCACGGTGCGCAATCCCGGTGTTCACCGCGTCGCGGAGTTCACTCCACCACTCCCAGCACTGCTTGTCGAAAGCCTGATAGCCCGTGTGCCAATCACCTTCTTCGAGTTCGTCGGACGGGTGCTGGGGCGGTTGCTCCGGCGGTGTGAAGTGCTCACCGATGTCCGCCTCGGACAGGTAAGCATCATCCGGCCGAACGGAAATGCTTTCGGTATCCATGCCCACGAGCAGGACATGAAACGCGATCTTGCAGCGCAGGAGTTCCAGTACGTCCTTGAGGTGCTTCTCGCAGGCCGTGAGAATCGGTTTTTCGAAGCGAAGAATCTTGTGCATGAAGGCTCCGGTATGAGCAGAAACCTTCATTATACCACAACGCTTATTCTGACTGCGATACTGCTACAGATTGCATGTTTCGGGCTCGACGTACTCACACAATTGGATGGGGTTGGGCTGATGGCCGGAGCGCATTGACCTACCGTCGGATTTTTCACACGACACCGTGCGTGATACCGTGAGATCGCTGAAAAAAGGCCTGACGATGATCACGTACGCGCAGCAACAAGGCGGAACGGTCATCGCGTGGCACGAAGTGTAGTGCCCTCCCGCGAGTTGTGCGCTTAGCGTCGACTGGTTTGAGAATCGGAGAATTGGCGTCCTTACGTTGGTCCGACATTGATTTGAAAAAACAAATTGTTTCTCTTACCGATGAGAGTACGCGAAGCCGAGCGCTCAAGCGGGATCGCCGGACTCTCAAATCTGGGTATAGCCGGAGTTTTCCGATCCACGAATCTCTTCTCACCGTGCTGCAGGAAATCAGCCGAACCCAGGATGGACTGGTTTTTCATGGACCGCTCGGCGGAAAAGTCAAAGCAGACACGATCCGCCGATTTCTCATTCGAAATGTCCTCGCTCCACTGAGTGAGGGGTTTCCTACGGAACCCGATGAAATCGGATTCTCGGATGGAAGACTGCACTCGTTTCGCCACTTTTTTGCTCCGTGTGTGCGAACTCTGGAGTTCCCGAACAGATGTTGATGAAGTGGCTCGGACATCGAAACAGCAAGATGGTTCAGCGTTACTATCACCTGCACGATGAGGAGTCACATCGACAGATGAGTCGAATCGAAATCATTCGAAGCAGCAGTTCCGATGCCAGCGTGGAGTCGGAGTGACGTTTTTCAATTTAGAAGAAGGAGACCATCAGTCCCAGATGAGTGACAATCGAGCCGTCCACGACTCTCTCGAATCCACTCTGATTGGCACAATTCTGGCACACTGGACTGTGCCAATCTGGATTCTCAGTCGTAAACCATTTCTGTTAAATGCGTTAGGGAATGGTGAAAACCGCAAGCGGAGAGAGGGGGATTCTCTGAACGAATGATTGCGTTGAATTCCCAGATTTCGATTCACCCTTTAATAGTAGCAAATTCCTAGTCCAACAGTTTGCATTTCTTGTTTCATTATAACGCCATTTTCGCCAGTTTTACTTTTGGCACGAATTGCGCTCGGCGGTGAGGCGGGCAGTAGTCGCTTCGCTTGCGCTGGTGCAGTGGTTTGCCCGTGTATGTCCACTGGAACGGACCTCCCATCGTGCGATTGTAGTAGTCGAGAAAGCGACGGAGCTTGTGCTCCAGGTCCACGACCGACGTAAAATTCCCTCGACGCACCACCTTCCGCATGATGAC
>DATKCB010000590.1:0-2125 GCA_035513495.1 Planctomycetaceae bacterium
TCTACGATCCCAGTCAGGGCGACCTGCTGCTCGATGTTCGGAATTATGGCGGAGGATCGACGACATTCTTCGACGCCGTGTTCGTATCGGGTGACTCGACCAGTCGAGCGATCACAAATACAGTCGGCGACGTCAATTCTACGACCGCATCCTGGATCGATTCCGGTGGCCTGGTTGCCAAATTTACATACACGCCCGCCGACGCTCCGCCAACTTCGTTGCTGGTGGCGATTGACGTCAAACCGGGCAGCGATGACAATCAAGTCAATCTGCGTTCGAACGGGAACGTCGGTGCAACGAGTCAGGGAAAGAAGCCGAAAAAGAAGCCGAAGCCGGCTTCGAAAAAATCGCCGGGTCCCGTGCTGCAGGTCGCCATACTCACGACGGATGACTTTGACGCGACTCTGACCGTCGTCGAGACCGTTCGGTTGGGCGATCCTCTGTTGGGAGGAACACTTGCACCGATGAAATCCATGCTCGAAGACGTCGATGGTGACGGCGACCTCGATGTGCTGATGCATTTCAGTCTGAGCGAGATGCAGAACACCAACGCGATTTCCGCAGGGTCGCTGGTACTCGTGCTGACTGCTCAAACGATCGACGGAATCGCCATCGATGGAATGGACTTCGTCAACGTGAAGAGCAAGTAATCACCGATTCCATGTAGAACGGGAACATTTTCCCGTTCCCCACCGAGGTGTGGTGAACGAGAAACGCGTCATTCAACCCGGCTGGCCAGAGACCTGACCCACCCTTCGAGATCGTCCGCGATCTGTTCGAAATATCCTTCTTCGTCAGGCCCTTCCGCCATCCCGTCGTTGTGCGGACCCGATTCGTAAACCGGACATCTCTCGTCGGAGATATCCACGCTGTACTCCTCGCCGCATCCGTTCTCTCCGACAAGAAGCAGGTTTTCCGGCCAGCCCGGCCAGGGATCGGTGATTCGGGCGGCGATGAGTTCGGCGTCTGGAGAAATCATCATGCTGTCGATGAATTCGTTCCCCATATTGTCGGTCATCACGGCGGCGTCGATCAGGTTCTGTGGAAAGTTCTTCATCACGTTGCGAAACGCCTGCGGCAATGGCTTGCCGAGTGCGGCTTCGATCCGCCGGAGGTCGTCTTCGGTCATCGGTCTGAGTTTGTTGTCGCTCATCGTCTATTCCTTCAATAGATTTTGCAGTCACTCGCTTTCAACACACCACGACATGCGGCGCGCGAAATCTTTCTGAAACTCCGGTCGATGGCGGCTCACCGCTTCGCGAGGATCGGTCCCCGACTTTCGCAGATCGCGATACCAGCCGTCTGGTGATTTCGCATACTGCCCGCCCCAGCCCGGTTTGGACGGGTCGTTCGGATCGTTGCCCCCCAGAGGGAGGAAGAATAACCACGACGGGGTGTCCCCTTCTTTCATACAACTGTGCGGATTCGGAGCGGTCCAGGTTCTGGTCGGATAGAGCGTTCCCAGTAAACCTTTGCTGCGAACATGCTGGTCGATCCATTCGCGGCTGGTCAGCGATTGATCCCCTCCGAGGTACATCCCGCGAAACGCTCCCTGCCGTTTGTCTTCACCTTGGGGAGCCTGACTCAGAATGTAGAACATGCCGGGAAATTCTTCGCGCATCCAGGTTGCGATGCGGTCCTGATCGCTGATGTCGTACACGCGGAACAGCTTGACGAACTCGGCCAGGCCGGAATCCCCGCGATTGGCTTTCACGCGGTACAAGGCTTGCGCGAGGTCGGTCTGTCCGCCCCAGATCGCGATATTCAGCGGACGTTCGAGCGTACCAGCTTCGACGCGATCTATGATCAAGCGTGAACCTTCCGTATCGTGTTTTTCTCCGATGTGATCGCGTCCGCGATGCGGATTGCCGGATTTGATTCGCCCGAGCAGAGTCTCGGTTTCGGGCCAGCCTTCCGCATGTCGAACGAGATTCGGCCGCACTTTTCCATAGGCTTCGACGATCTGCCGGATCAGATCGGGACGCGTGACGGCTTCTTTCAGTTCGTTTGGAGTTCCCGAAGCGCTGGCCACCAGACCTTCGATTTCAAACTCGTTGGAATAGACCATCAGCCGAATCATCGACTGCTGATCGTCGGGGTCTCCGCCGATATCAGTCAACACGAG
>DATKCB010000591.1:0-5364 GCA_035513495.1 Planctomycetaceae bacterium
TTTCCCGTTCGAAAGACATGCTTCTTGTAGACGGTCGCCTTCAGAAAAATCGACTGACCCTGCACGATCAGAATCGCCACCAGATAGTACACTCCCAACAGCGTGTGCAGAACCAGAAACAGTACATATTCCCAGGTCCGAAAACCGATGACCGACTGGACGTATTTCAGGAACTGTTGCCACTGCTGGTCGTGCGAAGTCCGATAGACATAGTACATCAGAATAAAGAAGTTCTGAATCGACACCAGCACGAGCGTGATCCAGAACGAAACCTCTGGGGGCAGTTTCAGAACTTCGGATCCGAAGACGGTATATCCGTGCGTCGCGAAAAAGCTGATCACCATATACATGATGAATCGCTCTCGCGTGCGGAGAACCGGTTCCGGAGCGACGTCGACTTCGGGTGAAGAATCTGAGGTTATCATGCGAACACATCGGGAGTGCGAAATTCTGCCGAACGAAGGATCGGCTGGGGCAAGGGTACGTTTCCCGGGAGGTCCGGACAAGATCAGGTCGAAGAATTCAGAATTTCTCTCTGGGAGCCGAAGAATGCTGTTTTAACGGCAAGTTTGCATCGGTATCATCTTGGAAATCGACCGAACTGGAGACCGCTCGTGTTCTTTTTCCCGTACTCGACCGATGCGCCGATCTATTATCCTCCCATCGGAACGATCCTCTTGATCGTGGCGAACGTCGTCTGCTTTCAACTCACCGGTCACGGAGAAGGGGAACTGACCGAAACTTTTATGCTCGAATTCGGCGAAGGGCTTCACCCGCTCGAATGGATCAGTTGCCATTTTCTGCATTTCGGGTGGATGCATCTTCTGGGGAATATGTTCTTTCTGTATATTTACGGACTGATCATCGAAGGCAAGATCGGGACGATTCCGTTTCTCGCGCTGTATTTTGTGATCTGCTGGGTGGGAGCGTCGCTGGCGCAAGCCTTGGTGCTGTGGGGACAGGACGCTGCGGCGCCGGGAGCCGGCGGAGCGTCGCTGGCCGTGTTCGGCCTGATGATGATTTCGTTCCTCTGGGCACCGCGCAATGAAATCTCGTTCGTCGGAGCGTACGTCCTGATGATCGTTCCGCGCGTGTTCACGTTCGAAGTGACGGTGCTGTGGGTCGGTTTCTGGTACTTCACACTGAATCTGTTTACCGCCTGGCTGGAAGAGTTCACGATGGGGTCTGCGCTGGCCCACGTTCTCGGCGGGGTCATCGGTGGGGGTCTGGGAGCCTTGCTGCTCAAACTCGACTGGGTCGATTGCGAGGGGTGGGACGTGTTCAGCCTGATGAGCCGGGACCCCACCAAGAAGAGTCTCGCCTGGTACAAGGATCACGAAGCCGACACCTATATCGAATACAATCACGAGGTCGACCGGCCGGGTGCGGTGATCCGCGATACGACGGGTTCGCGAAAGAAGGACGAACGGCTCGTCAGCAAATTTCGCAAGGTGCTCGCCGAGGGGGACCGGGAGGCGGTCTTCAAGTCGTACGAAAAAATCCGGTCCCGACAATGCGAAGATTTGTTCGAGTGGGACGACCTCGACGCTCTGGTCAAGTTTCTGATCAAACATCAGGAGTGGGACGAAGCGATGAAACAGCTCGAACAGATCGTCTCGCGATTTCCCGATCGATCGAGTCGCCACCAGTTAAAGCTGTGCGAGCTGTTCATCGTGCATCGAAAACATCCCGCCGAAGCGCTGCACCGGCTGGCCGAAATGGAGTTCGACGAGTGGGACGATAAAATCACGCGCAACCGCGAAAAACTGATCGCACGCGCCGAACAATTGATGGCCGGAGGATAAACGATCGTCTTCAAAAATGGTGTTTCACTACGAACGCATTCACGGTATGGTAGCAGAGAGCGAGAGTACGATACTTCCAGCAGATACTTGAGATCGTCCAGATCATTCAAGAGGGGTGAATTCGATGAGCCTGAAAGCCAGTTGTTCCGAATGTGGAGCGACTTTTTCCATGAAAAGTCGCGAAATGGAAGGACGAAAGGTCAAATGCAAGAAATGCGGGAAACCGTTTGTCGTCGAATTCGGGGATGAGTTCGAAGACGAATTCGGCGGTGGGTTCGGCGGCGGAGCCATGCCCCCCGTCACCATCCCTCCGCGCGTGCAGGGGGTGAAAACCAAGAAGAAAACCAAGGCCGAACCCGGTGAAGAGTCCGCCCCCCGCAAGGCGGCCGGTTCGAAGAAAAAGAAACAGATCATCATCGCCAGCTCGCTTGTCGGAGCACTCTTGATCTTCACGGGCGTCATGTTCGCACTCAGCTCGCCCGACTCTCAGCAGCAGAAACAGCAGGAAGTCGTGAATCTGCAGTTCACCAAAGGGGAATCCGAACAGCATAAGTTTGGCGTCGAGTATCCTGCCGACTGGGAATTCAAAACCGGGGGAGGAACGGGCGGCAAACCCGAATTCGTGCGAATCACGGCACCCGACATCTCGATCTCGATCAAAACAAACCTCAAAGCGTCTGCGTTCGGAGATATCGCCGGAGCCGGCGGCGTCGAAACTGAGGAACTCCCCGACGAACTCGAACCGATCCACCAGGTTCACGAGGCAATGAAAGCAAACATGACGCTCGACATGACTCCCTACGACGAGCAACCTCCCGAATCGATTGAGACGAAGTCCGGGGAAGGGCGGTTGTCCAAATACGTCGGAGATCGCGGAATGCTCAATGGCGGCAAAGCCTACGGATTTCGCGCGACGATCCCATCGCGACCCGACATGCTCGTCGTCGTGATTACCTGCGAATCGCAAAAAGTCTTCGACAAGTACGAAGAGACGTTTCGGAAAATCATTCTCAGTATCGGACACTGACTTGGGCTTCTCTTGGGTTGGGAGGGAATCTGGTTCAGAATTGTGTCGCTCTTGAAGTTGGCGTCGATTAGCATACAGCTCGGGGATCAGGAGGGATTGTCTGAAACGAGATCGATCGGGAACCTCCGCACGAGGACTCGGCCCCGGATTCAACTCTCTGCTGCTCGAGGAGTGATGGCATGTCGCTTTCGGAAAGCATTTCAAGGGTGATCAAGTCGGCGCGCGAGCTGAAGTCGATCGCCGACGAACTGGGAAATCGCGAATTGAAATCCCGCTTGCTCGAGGAAATCGATCGGCTGCAGGAGTTGAAGGAAGCGTTGGCGGAATCGGGAGAACTCGCACAGTTCTCCCTTCAGCAGGCAAGCCCCGATTCGATCCCGGCGCGCCCATCCGAGCCGGCCTCCTCCGACAGCGCAACGCACGTCATCGTGCCTGCCGTGGAGGGCGAAACCTATAAAATTCATGTCGATGGCGAACCTGCCGAAGCAACGGCCACCACGGTCGCCAATCAAAAAGAGAGCGGTTCGGAGCGCCCGTCCGAGGAGGGGGAAGATGAACGATATCGCCGGGGGGAAGCGTTGTTGCGGAAACTCGAACCGCAACAGCAACAGATCCTCAAGAAGATGAACGATATCCTGACGGAAGAGCAGAAGATCCGGAAACAGGCGATCACGCGCGAAGGACAGTCAGCGGGAAAATCGGCCGCCGAGATTCAGCAGGCGTTGCTCGCATCACTCGATCTGACTGACAAGCAAAAACAGTTGATGGCTGCGGCCCGCAAAGAACTGCACGACGTTCAAACAGAGATCGTCCGGCAGGTGGACGGCCTGTTGACCGTCGAACAGCGAAAGCGACAGCAGAAAACAATCTTGAAAGAACTCGCAGCCCGCCATTGAGTTCGTCTGTACAATTCTCTCCATCACCACCTCGCGATCGATCGACCAGCCTTCCATTCTCCCGCACATATGAAAGAATATTGATTTGTCCTGGAGGGACATGCTACGATAGGCCGATGATCAGACAGACATCGGGAAGAGCTCAATGACTGCACCTGCCACAATCGGTTGCCCCGACTTTCAGAAGTCACTTGCATTCACGCGACGCGACATTCTCCGCGCGGGACTGTTCGGGGCGGCGGGATTGTCGTTGCCGGATCTGCTGCGGGCGGAATCGGCTTCCGGCAAGCGGCAGAACAACGTGATCATCCTCTGGATGCGGGGCGGCCCGAGTCACATCGACATGTGGGATCCCAAACCGCATGCCCCCGAGGAATATCGGGGTGAGTTCGGGACGATCAGTTCGAGCGTACCGGGAATCCAACTCGGCGACATGCTCCCGATGTGCGCCCGCGTGATGGACAAGTGGTCGATCGTCCGCAGCCTGAATCACAAGGATGCCGGTCACAGCACGGGGGACCAGCTTTGTTTTACCGGTTATCCTTCCGGTCCGCGTCCCGATGAGAACTCCCATCCCAGTTGCGGATCGATCGTCTCGAAGCAGCTTCAGCATCTCTCGCCTGAACTTCCCGCCTACGTAATGATCCCCCGGATGGTTCCCGGGACGAATTCGGCGTATCTGGGTGTCGGACACAAACCGTTCGAAACGCTCACCGACCCTGCGAACGCGGGACCGTTCAAGATGCAGAATTTCGAACTGCCGAGCGGAGTCGATCAACCGAGGGCATCCGACCGGCGTTCCCTGCTGACCGCCTTCGACGACCTGCGCCGGGATGCCGATCAATCGGGGCAGATGCAGGCGATGGACGAGTTTCAGCAGCGGGCTTGGGGAATCGTCGATTCAAGTCGCACGCGCGAGGCGTTCGATCTCGACGCTGAACCGCAAGCCCTCCGCGAAAGGTATGGATTCGAGCCTTCGTTCGATCCTGGCGCTTCCAACCGCTGCGGAGCGCCGGCCTGGAGTCAGCGGATTCTGCTCGCTCGCCGACTGGTCGAAGCTGGGGTTCGGCTGGTGACGGTCGATCTCCGCTGGTGGGACACTCACGTGCAGGGTTTCGATTCGCTCCGCCGGGGATTTCTGCCCCGCTTCGACAAAGCCTATTCGGCGCTGATGGAAGACCTGCACCAACGGGGACTGCTCGAATCGACTCTCGTCGTCGCCTGGGGCGAATTCGGCCGCACTCCCCGCGTGAACAAGGACGCCGGCCGCGACCACTATCCCAATGTCTTCAGCGCCGCCCTCGCCGGAGGACCCGTCCAGGGAGGCCGCGTGGTCGGCTCGTCCGACTCGAAGGGTGCGTTTCCTCTCGACAATCCCAAATCTCCACTCGACGTGTTGGCCACGATCTACCAGCATCTGGGCGTCGATACGGGGACGCATTATCTGAACAACGCGGGACGACCGATTCCGGTGCTACCAGGTGGGGAACCGATTCGCGAACTGGCTTGAGCGAACTCGATTCGCTCCCCAAACACCGCTTCGTCCACCGCCACGAACTCCGCAGTGAGATCGCCCGGCTGATCGACTACTGCGTGCATTAATCCGCCCGATGTGTTGCGCGGAGCCGGATCGTGG
>DATKCB010000592.1:0-2587 GCA_035513495.1 Planctomycetaceae bacterium
CAACGCGCGACTCTTCCTGAATTGCACGATTATCTGCGGATCGAGATCGAACATCTGCACAATATTCCCTCGTATCTGCACTCCGATAATCTCCTGCGACACGCCTATTATTATTGTTCCGAGCGGCCTTTGTATCTCGAGCGGGTCGGGGGAACATCGATGTCCAACGTCGGATTCATCATCGCGCGC
Source organism: Planctomycetaceae bacterium (assembly GCA_035513495.1). Classification (GTDB taxonomy): domain Bacteria; phylum Planctomycetota; class Planctomycetia; order Planctomycetales; family Planctomycetaceae; genus DATKCB01. The sequence continues at coordinate 190 of DATKCB010000592.1, forward strand.
TATACCCCGCATTGGGATACGTTGCGCGAACTTCTCGCTCCGTTTGCGGAGACGATCAACCAGCAGGACTACAGCGAAAAGCTGTGATCCAGATTCTGATGCGCCTCGGGAAGCGACATCTCAGCGCCCCGATTATCGGCGTACGATGTCGTTCGCATGAATGACGTGTTGGGTTTCGGTGAAGTGGAGCGGGTTCTTTTTGAAGGTTTCCCGATTCTCTGATGATGCGAACAGGAATAAGTGTCCGTCAAAGTAGGCTCCATATTTGGTGGCTCCCCGAACCGCCAGATCGGTTTTCTGGAGTTCCACGGGATCGCATTCGAGGAGACGTGGTGCGTAGCGGCCGGGATCGGCTTTGAACTGGTCGAGTTCTTTCTGGGACCGCATGTGATAGACCATGCCTTTGTAATCCCAGGCAAACTCAGCGTTCCCCTTCTGCCATTTTCGTTCGTTCATCAGAACGACCGGGCTGTAACCGTCGAGTCCCAGGAGCGATTCTCCGGTTGCCGGACCCGTCTCGGGTTCTATTTTTACGTTTTCCTCGTTCTGATTCTTTGCGACGAACGTGGCGGGAACCTTCGGCTCGAAGCGGGCGGAAGCCTGCTTGATCATGCGAACGTAGCGGGCTTTGTCCTGGTAACCGGTTGCCCGGTAGAGGACAGCTCCATCGGTGTCGATCAGCACGTCACTGGGCAGTGCACCGACGCTGAAACGCGAGACCAGGTTCGCGTTGCGATCGCTGTCGATTTTGACGCCGATCACATCCTGTTCGAGAAGTTGCTTGACCTCGCTGGAGTGCAGCGTGTTTTGTTCCATCGTGCGGCACGGTCCACACCAGGTTGCGTGGAAGTGCAGCAGAACGGGCCGGCCTTCCGTCGCGGCCAGAGCGCGCGCCTCAGCGTAATCGGTCAGCCATTCGTGAGGATGTTTGGCGGCGTTCGCTTCGGCGAACGAAAACGTCGCGACCAGCGACAGAATTACGAGACATTTCAATGATGGCATCGATCAGGTTCCTCACAGGTTCTCGGCTCAGACAAGCATGCGATCGCAGGCTGCTCTCTCTGACTTCGTGCCTCGCATTCCGTTGCGCTGGAAGTCGGCCGGTGTTTGGGATTCACGGCACCGTCTCTGTGATATCGGCATCGAAAGCGGTGCCTGAGGCGTGTTACGTCACCGATCGAGTGCAGTTCGCAAGCTTCGTTCGCCGGTCACTCGATTGAAGAGATTGGGCGACTTACTCGCATCCGGGCGATTGCGGAAGATAGGTCAACAAACCGTGCCGAGAAGATTTCAGAGGGAGACTGCGGCGACGATCAGTTGAGAGGATTCCTTTCCATTCAGGTGGGTGAGAGCGGAAGAATTCTCACGAAGGTGGAAATATTAGCACCCGAAAAACGGCTTCACCAGTGAATGGGACGAATAATCGGAAAAGTCGAGTTACTTTCTCCAGTATCCGTACGTCTCCCAGATACTTCCCGAGGAAGTTCCAAATCGGCCGAGATCCCGGCGATCTTCAAAAAATTTGTCAGCAGTTCGTGTCCGTACTGAGTCAGAACCGACTCGGGATGAAACTGGACTCCACACGTGGGCCACTGGCGATGCCGGATCGACATGATGATTCCGTCGGAGGTCCGGGAGGTGACCTCGAGTTCGTCGGGAAGCGCTGCTGCATCGACGACCAGCGAATGATACCGAGTTACTTTGAATGGATTCGGCAACCCCTCGAAGATGTCCGTCGCATCGTGTTCGATGAGCGAAGTCCGTCCGTGCATCGGTTCTTCCGCCCGGAGGAGCGTTCCGCCGAGAGCGGTGCAGATCGCCTGATGACCGAGGCAGACACCGAGAATCGGAATGCGGGGACCCAGTTCGGGGACGATCGATTCGCAAATCCCCGCCTCTCGCGGAGTTCGAGGGCCTGGAGAGAGCACGATCGCCGCGGGAGAAAGCTCTTCGATCTGGGAGATCGAGATCCGGTCGTTGCGGACGACCGTCGTTTTGCAACCCAGTTCGGAGAAATACCTCGCGAGGTTATGGACGAAGCTGTCGTAATTGTCGATGAGCAGAATCATAATCGTCGAACCCGGTTACTCGAGAGCGCTGAGCATACCGTGAGCTTTGTGCAGGGTCTCTTCGTATTCCGCAGCGGGCGACGATTGTGCGACAATTCCCCCGCCGACCGAACATTGTATCCATCCGTCTTTGACGGCAAACGTTCGAATCAGAATACTGCTGTCGAACCAACCATCGAAGCCGAGGTAAAACAGGCTCCCACAGTACGGACCGCGGACGGTCGGTTCCAGTTCGGCGATGATTTCCGTCGCGCGAATTTTGGGAGCACCGGTGATCGAGCCTCCGGGGAACGTCGCGGCCAACAGATCGAACACCGACGATTCCGGTT
>DATKCB010000593.1:0-2887 GCA_035513495.1 Planctomycetaceae bacterium
GAGGATGTCTCCGTGTCTTCCCGGTCGATGATCAGACAGGAAACCTCCCGCCACAACAATTCCCAGGCGAGCGCCGTCCCTGCGAGACCTTGTCCGACAATCAGGACATCGACATGTCGATCTGCCGATGCGGTCATGGAACCAGTCGTCCCGGGAGAACGGGTGGGATCCCTTCGTTTGACTGCTCAAGTTTACGGATACGATCGATCCTTGAAATGCTGCGAATAGTGAGGCGGCGTGACGGAGATGATGGCGTCGAGAGACTTCAGTTTGGCGCCGTCATTGTGTTCGAGAAACAGTTTTGTCAGCGCGGCAATTTTGTCGGCGGCGGCCGAGTAGACCTGATTGTCTGTCGCTTGCACTACGAAAATCGAGTCTCGCATCGGAGCAAACAGTTCCGTCGCCGCTCGGGTTTCCGGAGTTCCACCCGCGGCGTTGATCTGGGCCAGTTTGCCGTTCATGGCCGCCGCAAAGCCTCCCAAGGATGGAATCACAGTTGGATCGCTCACTTCCGCTCTCTTGCGGAGCGCGACTTCGAGGCTCACCAGCGTTCCCGCAACGAACTTCAATCGGCGTCGTTGGACTACCGTTGAACCGGTGCGTTCGAGCCAGAGCGAAGGGGCCTCCCGATTCGTCTCGTCATCGAGTAAGAAATTGTGACGAATATCTCCCGACGTCCACGAATTAAAATCGAAATTGCTGAACGCTTTGTGTCCCGCCGCGACCAGCTTTTCGTCTGAGATGATGTGGCACGCGAGACATTTTCGAACCAGCCCTGCGATGTTTTCCGGCCGGATCATTCCCGCCGCGTCGCAATCGGCTTGACGTTCGGCTCGATGGGCGATCGACTCCTCCTGCCGAGTTGCCGCTCCGACGGGATCGTAGGACTGGTGCCGATTGGCCCAGCCGGGTTCTCCACCCGAGGGACCGTGACACGACTCGCACGAGACTCCGGAAATGACTTCGATGCGATTGTTCACGACGGCTTTCGTTCCGTGACAATCCGCACACATCGAGGTCGTCATTAACTCGTCGGCTCGAATCCCGAGCGCGTTGGCGTACTTGCGGGTATTGCCGGTGAACCGCAGCAGCGTGTCTGCAGAAGAATAATGGGCCGTTTTCATCCAGGTCTCAGTTTCCTCATAATGACACCCATCGCAGCCCGCGCGGGAGATTCCGAGGACTTTGTGAAGGTCGTTTGTGGCGGTACTCGAAACTGGCTGATACGCGACTCCTTCAGCGGAACTCGATTCAAGCGAGTTGTCAGAAGCGAGAATCGACCACAGACCCATCGTGAGCGCTGCGATGCCGAATGCGGTTCGAGTAGAAGTGACACTCATCAGATGTCCTGAGCCGTTAAAGAGTCCGTTCAGTCCGCCCATCGCTTTGGAGGCGGTCGGATGCGAATTCTCGCGAAGCGGCGGCTTTCGTCAAGACCGTTCCCGAATACCGGTTATTCCGGCTGCGGGATCAGATCGGTTTTGATCGGGATGTCCTTAATTAGGCGGATATCGTGCCGCTGGCGGATGATGTTGATTCAGGTGAACACCTCGGTTCATATCAAGATTCTCCTTGAGATCTCACCCTCCGTCAGGGTATCCTGTCAGACAGGAGGATTGGCGGCTCCGCCGGCCGATTCCAACCTGCTTCCTTCCCGTCGAGCCCCCCTCGGTGCGACGAAACGATGCCCCTGTAGTGATCGATCGATTCGAGCGGTTGATCTCTGTTGAGTTCGAACTTGATCACACCCGATCCAAATTGACCTTCACTATCCACAAGACTGCCCTCGGTCTGGGAGTTTCACGATGCGATTTTTGACTTGCGTTCTTCTGTTCGGATTGCTGTCACCCGCTTCGGCGCAGGAGCCGACGATCAGTTTTCATAAAGACATCCGGCCGATCTTTCAGGCCAACTGCCAGGGTTGTCACCAGCCCGCGCGGTCGCTGGGCGAATATGTGATGACCGACTTCGTCCGCATGCTCAAGGGGGGAGAGAGCGAAGAATCGGCGATCGTGCCGGGTAAGCCTGATGAAAGTTATCTTGTCTCGCAGATTACTCCCGAAGGGGGCGAAGCTTCGATGCCGAAGGGGAAGGATCCACTGCTCGAACGGGAGATCAAACTGATCCGGCAGTGGATCGCCGAAGGTGCCAAGGACGACTCGCCCGCGTCGGCCAGGGAACGCTACGACATGAACAATCCACCGGTTTACACCCGAAATCCGGTGGTCACTGCACTCGATTATTCTCCCGACGGCAGCCTGCTCGCGATCGCCGGGTTCCACGAAGTGCTGTTGTTCAAAGGTGACGGCTCGGAACGTGTCGCGCGTCTGGTCGGACTCTCCGACCGGATCGAAGGCGTCGAGTTTTCTGCGGACGGAAAACGTCTGGCAGTGGTCGGGGGTCGCCCTTCACGAGTCGGAGAAATTCAGATCTGGGATGTCGAAACTCGAAAACTGCTGCTCTCGATCCCGTTGACGTACGACACAATCTATGGTGGAAGCTGGTCTCCTGACGGTTCACTGATCGCCGTCGGTTGTACCGACAATACGGTCCGGGCTTTCGACACGACGACCGGGGAGCAGAAACTGTTTCAGGGGGCCCATAACGACTGGGTACTCGATACGGTCTTCTCGGTGGACGGTGCATTGCTGGCATCAGTCGGGCGGGACATGACCGTAAAACTGACCGAAGTCGCGACCGAGCGGTTCGTCGACAACATCACGTCGATTACTCCCGGAGCGCTCACAGGGGGCGTGCAGGCCGTGGCCCGGCATCCCGAGCGGAACGAAGTGGTCGTCGGAGGATCGGACGGAGTCGCCAAAGTCTATCGGATGGAACGGCTCACGAAACGGGTGATCGGCGACGATGCCAACCTGATCCGCATCAT
>DATKCB010000594.1:0-4245 GCA_035513495.1 Planctomycetaceae bacterium
CATTACCGCTGTATCTGCTCAAGATCCGCCTGCTTCCGCAGGACGCGATGTGGGTGGCGTCGCTGGTTTTCATCGTCAGCATCTACCCCGCCCGCATCATCACCGGCTGGGCCTGGTCGCGCGGAATGCGTCCCGACAAACAGAAGTCCGGCCGCCCGCTCCGCTGGACAATGGGACTCCTCAGCTTCGCCGCCCTCATCGCCTACACCTTCATTCTCTTCTTCATGCAGGACATCAGCGAACACGGCAAACTCGCCCTGTTCGAGCACCACGCATTTTTACTGCCGGTGCCGTTTTGAGATAATCCTGCCACGAGGTCATCAAGTTGAATTCCAACTTTCACCACATGCGATGGTGGAGTACAATTCATTCAGTGCGAACCTATCCTCAACGAGGAGCCTTCAAAAATGACGCTTCAGGAACTTGAAAAAACAATCGCAGACTTATCGCCTGAAGAACTGGCGAAGTTTCGCGAATGGTTTCTGGAATTTGAGGCCCAGAATTGGGACCGGCAGATCGAAGAGGATGTGAAGGCAGGACTCCTCGATCGACTGGCCGAAGAAGCCATTCGTCAACACCGTGCCGGTGAATCAACAAAGTTATGAATCATTTCGCGAGTCGTGATTTCTGGGAACACTATCACGAAATGCCGGCTGAGATTCAGAACTTGGCGGACAAGAACTTCGCGTTGCTTCAAGCAGATCCGAGTCACCCGTCGTTGCATTTTAAAAAAGTTGGGCGGTATTGGTCCGCTCGTGTCGGATTGAAATACCGAGTCCTCGCTGTTGAGTTAGAAGAAGGATTGCTCTGGTTCTGGATCGGAATCCACTCGGATTACGAGCGGCTAATCGATGCCTAATCGCCGACGACGAACTGTAAAACGATAATCGGATTTCCGAATGAATTTGGACCTGACCATCGCTTTCGTGTTGATCGTCTTACTCATCGTGATCCTTCATTGGATCACGCGGTATTTTTCCCCAGTGTGTGCAGCCTGTGGCCATCGTCCTCTGGAACAATTCGACGCCAGTGTTTTCTACGATCCCGCACCAGGATGGTCACTATATCGCTGTTCGAGTTGCGGTTCGGATTACATTTATGTAGCGGGAAAATTTATTTCGCGTACAGAATGGAACGGTGATCCTGATGCGGAGCGGACCTTTCGAGAACTGGAAGCAAGGTAGCCCTGCCGATTCGTTTAGAATCAGACGGGTTTCGCCAGAATGACAGCCCGAGCAGTCCGCGATATGAAGATTCGTTCAGATATCACCGAACAGCAAGAATCGCACCGCACTCATCGCGCTGCTCGTTGTGTACGTCTCCTCCTATCTCGTCTTGTCGCGCCGGGGATTCGCAGAGGCTGACGCCTGGCAAGCCGAAGGCTTCTACTTCCTGACTCCACGCGATTCGGCAGCCTGGCGGTTCGGGAATTCATCTCTCGATTTCATTTATACCCCGCTCATCTTGATCGACAACACAATCGGAACAGGTCGACCAGTCGCCCGCTCACCGATGTGGAATATGGATTGATCTGACGTTTATTCTGAGTGATCGTTCGTTGTCGTTTGGGATGTGAATGCAAATGCCAGATGTTTCATTCGCCCCGTGCCGAACGACCGTCTCGGTCAACGCGGGACGCCGGGTGCCACGACCGAAATCCAATCGAAACGGGTGCCTCTGTCGTGCCGAGCGATCCTCATCGATCCCTGTCACGAGCCCGAAGATACAGAAGTTCCAAACTCGTAGCGGAATTCGTAAGAATTCTGAAGCGTTTGACAGCTTCGTCCGAATTCCTGCGAATCCGGCTACGTTCAGACATCGCTCTTTGTTGCGCAACATTCTACTCTCTAGTAGAGGTGGAGTCCCAAATCGGAACTCCGAAAGCGGGAGCAGGAGGGGGAGGGGGAATGTCAAATGTCAAAATCCCAATGACAAAGGAAAAGATTCAAGGTGGAAGGTTCAAGGTTCAAAGTAAGAACCACCAGAGGCTGATTCCTAACTCCTACATCCTCGCGGTCCCGCTGCGCAACGTCGAGTGATGAAACAAGCAGCAATTCGAAAAACTTTCGCGAAAACTCGACCGGCCACAAGATGTTGTGGTCGGGGAATTCTCGAACCACAAGATGTGCCAAGTTGAGAACTTGAGAACTTGATGTCTTCCAAAAAGCTCAAGTTGTAAAACCCCGGGAGTTTTTGAAAAAACGGGAGCCTAAAGGTGAAACAAGAGGAGGAGCGGAAATTTCAAAACCCAATGTCAAACGAAAGGGTGGAAGGTGCGACGTAGCGTAGGCTTTCAGCCTGCATCGGAGACCCTGCAATGATGTTGTGCCAACCGCAGATTGGAAAAACGTCCTCGTGGAGCAGGTTTGTCACCTGCTGGGAGAATCCTGTGAGCGAAGGCCGCACAACGTTCTCGCAGATTCGGAAATCTACGCGACGGCAGTGCGCAACACCGAAATATGAAACACGCAGAAATCCAGAATATTTCCGGAAGTCACCCCAACTCGATCCCAAACGATCAAATCGCCCGGGTTTCATTCAAAGATCTCAAAGCTGGAAAGATCCGATATACGAGGTTCCACACCTTTGAAAAAATACGACACTGCCGAAGTTTTGTTGTAAGCGAGAAAGTTTCGATTCTGCTGCTGCGGTTGCTTAAGATGAGAGCGGCCAGATTTTCACTTCAACCACGGGAGACTGATCGATGACACGCTTCACAGGGATTCTGTTTATTGTTCTCAGTTTCGGTCTTTTCACTTGTCCTCTCACTGTTCGCGCGCAAGGATTCGGCGGGGCGGGGAATTTATCGGAATCAGGACGCGGCGGTTCGGGCAGTCATTGGACTCCCGCGTACGAGACCGCGTTACTGCAACCGGAGTACGCACTGAACTACATCACGATCGACGGCACGGCGGACATGCGGATCGAACCCGAGGGAATTCGCCTCGTGCTGGCGATTACCTCGGAAGCGGAGACCGCAGACGGTTGTCAGGAGAAAAATGCCGCGCAGGTCGAGGCGGTGCGGGAGGCCTGGGCAGGTTTGAACATCCCTGAAGAAAATATCGTGGATGATTTCATCAATGTGTTACCGGTTTACGAATGGCGACTGATCGACCGGGACGGTCAGCAGGTTCGCGTGCAGCAGCGCGAAGGCTATCGCATGCAGTCGAATCTGCATTTGTCCATCAAGACTGAACAAGAGGCGATGGCGGCGATTAATCTGGCGTTCAAGCAAGGGGTGACCGACATCGTGACGTTCGACTACTGGAGTTCGAAACTGGACGAACAGAAAGTCAAAGCGAGAGCCGCGGCGATCGCAGCAGCTCAAGAGAAAGCGAAGGCGTTGCTGGTGGTGTTTCCCGATCCCCCGAAAGTAATCAACATTCAGGAGAGTACTGCGGTGTTTTATCCCCATGCACTGTACCGGACCTACGAGAATGTTCTGGAAGAAGAGGTTCAGTTCAACAGCACGTGGCGCGACAAGCCGGCGATCAGGGCCTACCGTCCCAAGATGACGTTCTATCAAGGTCTCCAAACCCGTTCGGACAAGCGGCCTTCCAGCCCGGCGATGCGCCCGGAAATCGCCGTGGTTTCGACCGTGCGGATTTATTACCAATCGCCGGCGGACAAGACGGTTGTCGGGAAGGGAAATTGATGGGCAATCGAGTCACCTCGAACCGTACGATTCTCACATGACGAGGGGACATTTCGAATTCTGCTTGCGATCCTGGACTTTGAGAATTCATAATCAGTACTCAGCTTCCTTAGTTCGGCATACGAACAGATGGAAGAGAGGAACTTGCAGAGCTGGATTCCCAAGAATTCAGCCGAACGCGGGTTTGACGCCGAAGCGGCAGAACTCTGGCGAGTCCAGCAACATTCGAGCAAGTTCCTCAGAAGACACGCTTGAAATAAAACGGACACAACCAGCTTCGAAATGAGGACAACATGTTAAGGTTAATTTTGATCTGCTCTCTGCTTGCGCTCGTTCCGGTCTTCGCACACGCCGACGATGCGAAAACGATCAGCCTGTTCAACGGGAAAGATCTCGACGGATGGCACGTCGATGTGCCGGATCGAGATAAAAAGCCCGACATTCCGGAAACGTTTATCGTGCGCGAAGGGCTGCTGGTCAGTCTGGGGGATCCCAAAGGGCATCTGATTACCGATGCGGTGTACGAGAACTATCGGCTCGAAGTCGAATACCGTTTCGCGGCCAAACCGGGCAACTGCGGCGTGCTGGTC
>DATKCB010000595.1:0-5989 GCA_035513495.1 Planctomycetaceae bacterium
CCAGCCAGGCATCAATTTGGGCGTCCCACATCGCCTTCGAGGTCGGCGGGCCGCTCTGCCAGGTTCCGATGGGGACGTGTGTGTAAGAGTCCCGCGTAATCAGGACTTTCCCGGTCCGCGTCACAGGATTGTACGGCTCGAGAATGGCTTCGATCTCGTTGAGTTGCTTTTCGTAACCCGAATTCAGGCGGCGGTAGTTCTCGCGAGCGCGCGGTGGAATCGTACCTTCGTAGGGGACTCCCTCCATAAATTCCTGGACACCCGCGGGCCAGATCATGACTTCCTTCTGGGTATTCCACAAAGCGATCGATGTCCGGTCGAGGCGGGCTTGCTCTTCCTCGACGATCTTCTGTGCGTGATCGGACCAGCTCTTGTTCGGGGGGTCGGACGGGAAATTCAGCGACTCGAAGGCATTCTTCAGATCGGTTTCCCGTTTTTCGATTTCTTCGGCAAACGTTCCGCTCGCCACGAACCAGCCGATCGTGGGGAGAAGAACTGCGAGGAACAGTAAAATCCAGAATTTGTTATCGAGAATCGGTTTGAGTTTATCCATGATCGTTAATCCTGCTCGGTCACTGACCTGACATAAATTGATGTTTGAACAATTGTCGAACGAGTTCTATCGTAAAACGATTATTCCGTGGGAGTGGGATTGCTGTTTTCACTTTCGGTTGTCGCGGGTTGCTCCACCCGCTCGAGCGGGGGAGTCTGCTTCCAGATGAACTGAATCACGAAGTCGGTCTGTACGATTTCAGTACCGGTCGGCTCCTGCAACGCGGTGACCCCGGGAACTCCTCCCGGAATCCCGCTGAGGGGGGAGAGCCGGGGATTTCTTCCCGCACCAAATCCTGGAGTCGCCGCCGGTCCGAAGCCGGGACTGGCTGCGGGACCGAAACCCGGGCGTGCCGACGTTCCATATTCAGCACCTCCTCCAGCAGTTCCGTAGGGATCGGCTCCCATACCGCGCGTGGCATTGCGCTCATTGGACATTCGCAATTTGTACCCTTCGGGATCGTAAATCCGCTGGGATTCGCTGCTGGTAATGATGGTCGGGTGTGAAATTCCGATTTGTCCGACCGGGATGGGAACGGAAGTCTTCGGAGGAGTGACTTTCCACTGCTGGAGATTTTTCAGGAAGTTGTTGACGATGAAGTCGACGTGAGTATTGTCTTTATCGCGTTCCCGATCGTTGTGATAGTGAATCCCGACGAGCGTAAACACATAACCCGAGCCGGAGGGAGGGGTCGCTTGTTCGTCGGCATCCATATGGGTCTTATTTTCCAGGGTCAGTTTATCGAACCATGCTGTCTTCAGATCGCCGACGTACTCGCTGGTGATCGAAATCAGCTTGATCCGTTTCTGGTGTTGAATCTCTTCGGTATCCCGGTCGTCGTCAACATCCCGGGGGAGGCACGCATTGATGGCTCGATAGAGTTCCAGCCAGTATTCGCGAGTCTTGAGCGGCTCGACGAGCAGTTCTTCGCTGTCCCGGACTTTTTTGAGTTCCCCTTTTTTCTGATCGTAAGCGGATTGGAAGCTCGTTTTATTGGTAACCACGCTGGAGGCTTCCTGCTCTTGTGCTCCAAATCGATCGACGCTGTAGGAGTCCATTACGTTCGAATATCCCGCCGTCGAAGCGGCGAAGCCGAACAGCAGCACGGCCGCAGCCGCGATGGCCCACGGTTTTTTGTGCCGAATCATGCGAGCGCGAAGAATTTCGGGCGGCAGCAAGGACGTTTTCAAAACAGTCTGCCTGAGACCCTGCAGCGCCAGACCGTAGGGAACGGCAAACGTCAGGATGTTTTCTTCGAACAGCGGATCGGACAAAACCGAGTCGCCGACCACCGAATGAAAACGGTCCAGGCGGACCACTTCGTACTGGAGATTCTGTTCGAGGAATTTCTGGAGTCCCGCCATTTTGAAGCCGTTACCGACTCCCACGACCCGTGCAATTTTGGCTTCCCGATTCACCGACGAGAAATAGCCGATCGAGCGCTGAATTTCCGCGACGAAGTCGTTGAACACGGGACGCAATGCCTGGAAGACCGCCTTGGGATCGGGTGACTTGGTGGCATTGCACTTCAGATGCTCGGCCTTGGCAAAGGTCAGTTTCATATCCTTCGACAAAGCGCGGGTGAAATGATTCCCCCCCATCGGAATGTTGCGGATCCAGATTTTTTCGCCGTTCGTCACGAGCATCGTGGTATTGTCGGCCCCGATGTCGATCAGAATCTGATGTTCGTCGGAGACAGGTTCTCCATCCGTATTCCGCAGCCCCAACTGGTCGTAGGACAACATGTTGAAGATCGCCAACGGCGCCGATTGAATCAGTTCGATTTCGAGTTTGGCGTTGGAAAATGGGCGCAGGTGTCCCATCAGTTGATCGCGTTTCATCGCGAACAGGCCGACTTCGGCATCGAGCATGAAGCCGGTGTCTTCGTCGGCTCCGCCGGTCAGAGACTGATAATCCCAGATCACATCATCGAGGGCGAACGGGATTTGCTGCCGCGCTTCGTACTTGACGATTTCGGCCACCTTCGAAGCTTCGACCGGAGGCAGCTTGATGAATTTCAGCAGCGAGGTGTGTCCCGGCACGCTGATCGCGAGCCGGTCCCCTTTGACCTTGTTGCGTTCGAGAAATTTTTCCAGTGCCTGTGGAATCAGTTCCTCGGGAATCGCATCCGGCTGACTTAAAATCTTCGGGTGAGGAATATAGTCAAACGCGACGGCCAGCACCTGATCGGCTGCCTCGGCGTAACGCAAGCGGATTGCCTTCAATCCGGCTTGACCGATTTCGATTCCCCAGACTCCTTGTGAGTCGGCCATGAAACCCCTCCCTTTAAGCCCCATTCCGGAAGAACGGGCAGCTCATTGAATTGTGTCAGATAAAACGTCTGTGAAGTGATTGTGGGCGAATGCCCGCGCACGAAGTGCGCAATTTTCCGTAAGCTAAGACTAACACGGGACTTTCATAAAGGTCAACAAAAATCTAAACTCCATGTTGAGTACGCCTGCGATCGATGAAAACCGAATCAACTGTAGCGATCAAACGGATTAACAAGCATTGAGTGCCTTCATGTTCTACGTCTAAATCGCCTTCAGGCAACGAGTTAATGTAATTTGTTCCCGCTTTGTCAGCAACTCTTGCCTGAACTTTCGCTGGAATTGTGACGCAAAGGGTTCAGAATTCGTTCCCATTTTTCTAAAAAAACTTCTGAGGGATAGTTCGGATGGCAACGTTTCAGGAAATTCACGTTCTCATCCCCTGCCACTCTCTGGAAGATTTCCCGTCGGAACTGTCCGAAGAAGAAGCCGAAGGATTGCTCAACGCGTTTGCGGTGGCCTGGCATCCCGCGTTGCTCGCTCATTGTAAGACGAAGCCTCAGTGGTCGAGAGCCGACGAACCTCCGTTGCACGTGGCGAACCAGCTTTTTCTCATTCCTCCCGTCAGCGACGGGTGGATGCCGCACGAATGGGCTGAACAAACCCGTAAGGCGGGAGGACAGGTCATTTCAGGTGCCAGGTCGAGAGAAAACTATCTGGGGGAGGTCCGGAATCTTCTCGTCTCGATCCAGAGGCCCGAGGACCATCCCGACGAGGCCGCCGCGAGCGAACAATCTTCGGTCGATTCGAAACCTGACGATCCTGTGGCGAATTTCGTACTGACTGAGGATTTTCTGGCGTTCGGAATCTGCTGGCTGATGGTGGAATTGCTGACCCGCAAGATGCACTACTACAGCAGTCTCGACGATACCTCGATCGAACGAGACACCGTCGCCGCGGCGGAAGCTGCTCGGGCGGGGGATGAAACCGCAACGCGATCCCATCTCAAGGGAGCATTCGAAACCCTGCTCGAATCGCGCGAACACTTTTATCCCGTCGACTGCTATCTGCTCGATATCTGCCTGATGAATCCCGAGAGTCTCACCGATCACCTCAGCCAGACACTCGATTCAGGTCTTCCCATGAACGTCCTTGTCAAAGCCGAAGATCTGAACGGCATCTCCCCAAAACACCCGGAACTGTTCGGCCACTTGAAAGAAGCGATTCGGACGGGAGAAGTCGACATCATCGGAGGCGACCGCTACGAAAAGCCGATCTCGCTGCAGACGATTCAGTCTCTGATCTGGGATTTGAAACAGGGTCACGAGATCTATCGGCAACTGGCCGGCTGCACGCCTCGCACCTGGGCTCGCAAGCGATTCGGTTTCTCCACACAGCTCCCGCAGATACTCGAACAATTCGGATATCACTCTGCATTGCACATCGCGCTCGACGACGGGCTCTATCCCGATGAAGAACAGAGCAAACTCCGCTGGGAAGGCTGCGACGGTACCGTCATCGATGCCGTCAGTCGGATCCCTCTGGCGGCCGAAGGAGCCATGTCATTCCTGAGATTTCCCGACCGGATGGCTGAATCGATGCAGGACGATCAGGTGGCGGGGATCCTGTTCGCCCGCTGGCCCGAAGTCAAAAGTCCGTTTCTGGAAGACTTCCGTCGAGTTCAGGAGTACGCGCCGGTGCTCGGTAAATTCTCGACGTTTGAGGAGTACATTCAAACCACCGATCATTCCGGGAGATTGTCCCGGCACAATGAATCGGAATATCTCAGCCCTTATTTTCTTCAGTCGGTCGCCTACGAAGAGAAAGACGGAGGGAGCCGGTATCCATCGTTTCTTGCTCGCAGGCACCTCTTCGACCGAGCCGCCTGGTTTGCGGCATTGCGACAGGTTCTTTCGGGAGTGGAATTGACGATGGACGAATCGGACGCCTGGGAAGATCGCATCGAACGCTCGGGTCCCGACCTGCCCAAAGTCGAACAGGAAACAGACAGCGACAATCTGCTCAGCGAATTACAGCAGTGGGATCGCGATCGCCTCGAACAACTCTCGAAGCTGCTCGTACCGCAATCCGGCTCGACAAGAGGACTGTTGCTCGTGAATTCACTCGCCCATTCGCGAACGACGGTCGTCTCGCTGGCGGGGTTCGAGAAGTTACCCGTCGCCGACGGAGAAAAGATCAAAGCGGTCCAGGCCGACCGGAATCAGGCTGTCGTCGAAGTGCCCGGTTCGGGGTTCTTGTGGATCCCCGAACCTTCGCAAAGCGATTCCGAGAAGTCGTCCCGGGTTTCGCCCGTCGAGGAGATGACGTTGCGAAACGAGTTTTTCGAGGTACTGATCAACGAAACGACGGGTGGAATACAGCATCTGAAGAATCACGGGCGCAGTCCCAATCGGATGAGCCAGCAATTGTCGTATCGTTTTCCGCGCGAGAGAAAGATCACCATTCCGGGTGATCCGCCGCAGGAAATCGAGACTGCTTACGCTGACGTTCGCATGACCAAAGCCGAGATTACGTGCAACGGCCCGGCGCTGGGTGAGATCGTCACGACTTCGGAAATCTTCGACCAGCAAACGGGAGAGATTCTCGCCGAGTGCCGCCAGACCGTCTCCGTCTGGCGGGGGATTCCCGAAGTTCAGCTTCGAATCGAACTCGATCCGAAAATCGAGCCGGACGGAGATCCCTGGAACACTTACTTTAGCTCGCGCCTCGCCTGGAAGGACGAAGACGCTGCGCTCACCCGGGGATTATTGCAGGGAGCGCACGGAATTCGTGGAGAGCGGATCGAAGCGCCGTATTATCTCGAAATCGCCTCGGGCGAGCTTCGAACGACGCTTTTGTTCGGAGGTTTGCCGTTTCATCGCCGGGTCGGTTCGCGAATGCTGGATACGATCCTGATCGCTGCCGGAGAAACGCGACGCACGTTCGATTTCCGCATTGCCGTCGATGAACCGTATCCGTTGCTCGCCGCCCACGCGATGTTGATGCCGCCCGGAGAACTTTTTCTGGAACAGGGACCGGGCCATCCGACGGGTGGATGGTTCTTTCATCTCAAAGAACGAAACATTCAAATTCTCTCGATACAGCCGATCGTTCCGTCCGCTCAATGGAACGAGCCGGAGGAGCACGTGGAAACTGTTCCCGAATT
>DATKCB010000596.1:0-5480 GCA_035513495.1 Planctomycetaceae bacterium
GGGCGACGGCGGGAAGCCTGCGCGTCGAGGCCAATTCGCGCGAACGATTCGTCGAACAACTGCACGAACTGAAAACCACAGGGGGCAGCAGCGATCTCCTCGCGGCCCTGTTCACCGCCGTTCATGCCGAAACTCAGCCGACTCTCAGCCGGCGGCGGATCGTACTCGTCTCGGACGGTCAAAGCGCCGACTGGATGCTCGACGATCGGGCCAGTTGGGAACGATTTCACGATACACTTAAAACCGTCGCGGTGCCGACCGATCTGGAAATTGTCGAACTCTCGGGCGAATCCGTTCAGCAAAGTAATCTCGCCGTTCAGGACGTGCGCAGCAGCCGGGTCTCGGTCGGAGTCGATCAGATGCTGATGTTTTCCGCACAGATCGTGAATCACGGCAACTCGACGCTGACGCCCCGATCGGTGACCTGGACGATCGGTGATCAGATGATGCTGCAAAGTGACGTTCCCGCGCTTGAGGGAGGCGCGACTCGCGATGTCTACTGGCGACATTCCTTTTCCGAGCCGGGTTCATACGCGATCACCTGCCGAGTAGATGCCGACGACGAACTGCAAGCCGATAACGATGTGACGACCATCATCGAAGTGGTCGAGCGCATCCCGGTTCTGCTGACGGAAAGCCGGCCCGATCTGGCCGAGATGCAACGGGATGCGTTCTTCGTTCAGGCGGCCTTGGGCTGGATCGACGGACAGCCGCTCGAAGAACGAAGCGTACACGCTCCCAGATCGATCGATCCGGACGAATTGTCGTTCATCGACCTGAGCGATCAGCACGCGGTCGTGATTCCCAACTTCCAATCACTTTCGCAGGAAGCGGTCGAGCGGCTACAACAGTTCGTTTACGACGGTGGTGGTTTGTGGATCGCTCTGGGACCGCGGACCGACGCCGAAGCGTTCAATCAGTTCTTATTCGCCGAAGGCAACGGTCTCGCTCCCCTAGAACTCGACCGTATCCGCGAGCAGGCGAACGAGGAGGAAGGGCTTTCGGGAACGCGAATCAATCCGTTTCAAAAGGAACATCCTGCAACGTCCCATCTGACCGATTCGCAAAAGCTCGACACCGGTGACGTCACCGTAACTCGCCGCTGGCGGTTTGTGCCGCCTCCGGAAGGTGAAGCCACCTCGGTCCTGCTCAGTCTGACGGACGGGGAACCGCTCGCCGTCGAGAAATATCATGGACGCGGACGGGTGATCGTGCAGGCGATTCCACTCCGGATGCAGTGGTCCGACCTGGCCCGCTCGCAGGCGTTCGTGGTGATGACGCAGGAATGGCTCTCTTATCTCACACAACCCAAAGCCGTTCAGCGCAACTTATCTCCGGGTGACCCGATTGTGATCGAACAGCCCGATGAAGGACTCCGAAACGCGATTCTCAATACTCCGCAGGGTGATGAGATCGAACTCACCGCCGACGTGCGAGGAGATCGCGTGGTCTTTCAATCAGGACGAACCGCCTTGCCCGGAGAGTACACGCTCGAACTCGGGACTTCGGGCGAAAAGATCCCGTTTTATGTCCGTCGAAATATCGCGGAATCCGACCTGACGCCGCTATCGGCACAAGATCGGGAGTTATTTTCGGGGTTGACCGGCCTGCGTCAGGGCCGAACAAAAGCCGGATTTCACGGAACGACCCAAAGCGAACCTGTCTGGCCGATGCTGCTCATCCTGTTGACGGGATTGATCGCGGCCGAGTTGATTCTCTCCGGCATCATCGCCCGAGAACGATTCGGATCGGAACCGATCGCCGAGAGTTCGGAACAGTCAGGAGCCTTTGCGAATCCCTTCGCCTCGGAACCTTCCGAACCGAAGCAGCGTCAATCAAGTATTCAACCAGCCGAGGAGCAAGTCGGAGCGAGTCGTTAAAAGACTCCCGGACACGTTCACTTTTCACACTTTTCGTACTTTTCACACAATCAAATGCCGCCCAGTATCACACAACAGGAAAACTATCTGTCGCTCGAGGGTCCGATCGGTTTCGGACTCGCGATCCTGTGCGGGTTGTGCCTGCTGGGGCTGTTTACCTGGTCGTTGTGGAGAGAGAAACGCATTCTGACGCCTCGTCAGGCCGCGCTGTTCTGGATCCTGCGCGCGACCGCGCTGGGAGTCGTGTTCTGGCTGCTGCTGGCCCCCTCGAATGTCACCGTCGAGACCTCCACGACGCGGAAGGAGGTCGTGTTTTTCACCGACATCAGCGGCAGTATGCAGACCATCGATACGCCGGGAACCGCCGACGATCTCCGCTGGGCTGTTTCCGTCTCCGCATCTCCTCGATCGTCACTGATTCAATCAGTCGATCGGGCCACGACCGACATTCTGCTGGCACATCAGCAATTGCAGTACGCCGACGAAGCCGTCAAGCAGCGCAAACCGGAAAGCGAACTGATCGAAACGGCCATCTCGGCTCAGAACGCACTTTCGCGAGCGGAAGGCTACCTTCGATCGCTCGAATCGCGACTGAGCCAATCACCGTCAATCCGCGAGAGAATTCATAAATTATTGGAAAAACTCGACGGACCCGAACTGCAGGCGTTCGATCAGCTTTGCAATTCCCTGCAGAAAGGCCGCACTCCGGCCGAACGCGGATGGCGGGAGAGTTTCTCCGATCTTCAGTTTCGGATCGTCGGTATTCGTCACAGTTTGTCCGAACTCTCGGGGATCATTCATCTTACCGAGCAGACCGAGATTTCGCAGAGAACACCCGATCTGTTGAAGTCGACCGAAGGCCAGACGCGTTTGAAGAAGTCCGTTTCGTTTCTGAATCACCTGGACTCATCTGCGCTGGCAGCGCTCACCGAGAAGGCGGATATTCGCTTCGCGACGTTCGACGCTTCCGCGAGCCGCCGGACGGGATTGAACCAGCTAAAGGCCACGATCGATTCGATCACCGTCGCGGATCCCGAGTCGCCTCTCACCTTGAGCGGTACGAATCTGTCGGCTGCTCTGGAAACGCTTCAACGGGAAGAAGACCGTCAGCCGTTGGCAGCCGCGTTTCTGCTGACGGACGTCGCTCATAACAGTTCGGTCGAATCTTCGCCGCAGGAAATCGCCTCCCGGCTCACCGGCATTCCCGTTTACGTCGTTCCGGTGGGAAGCTCAGAGCACAAGAAAGATATCATCCTGCAGGCGGTCAGCGCTCCGAAAGTCGCAATGCGAAATGACGATATAGTGATTGAAGTCAATCTACAGACCTACGAGTGTGCGAATGAAGTCTGCACGGTAAAACTGATGCAGGAAGGCGAGGTGATCGATTTCCGGGAGGTTACGCTCAACTCGAATTTCGACAGCCGCACGATTCGGTTCGAACGAAAAGTCCCCATCGTCGGGACTCAGCAGTATCAGGTGGCCGTCGAACCGATCCAGGGAGAATTTACCAGCGAAAACAACTTCGACGAGTTTGAAGTCAACGTCACGCGCAACGAAATCAAGTTACTGCTCGCCGACGAAATGCCGCGCTGGGAATATCGCTATCTCGCTCAACTCTTCCGGCGGGATGAAAAGGTGCAATGCGACGAGTTGCTGTATCGTCCCCGCATGATCGCCACCGGCGATCGGGAATCCACGAAGACACTTCCCGTCACCCTCGAAGACTGGAACAAGTACGACGTCGTCATTCTGGGAGACCTGCCGCCCGAACATTTCCCGGTCGCCGCTCAGGAATCGCTGCTCGAGTACCTCAAGCAGCGTGGCGGGACGCTCGTCTTGATCGCCGGTCGCGAAGCGATGCCGCAGTCGTATCGGCAATCGATCCTCAACGAAATCGTCCCCGTCAATCCCTCTGAGACTGCTCCCGCATCGGCCGGCTCCAGCTACGCCTTCCGTCTGACCGAAGAAGGCCGCGAACATCCCGCGCTGATGATCGCGGAATCAGATCAGGCGACGCAGATCGCCTGGGACTTCGTCAATCAATTCTCGCCCGTGCAGGAAGTCTCTCCGTGGCGAAACCCCAAACCGTCGGCTCATACCCTGATCTCCGTCGTCGGCCGCAACAGCCGCGATCCGGCCGCCGAAGTGAAAACGAACGCGTTTCTCTGCTGGCAACCTGTCGGACGGGGGCGGGTTGTGTATTTGTCGGGTCCGGAAACCTACCGCTTGCGGTTTCTTCGCGGCGATCAATTCCACCATCGTTTCTGGGGGCAACTGCTCCGCTGGGCGATCGCTTCCGACTTGATGACGGGCTCGGAATTCGTCCGCATCCGTAGCGACAAAACGCGTTATCTCTCGCACGAAACTGCCCGTGTGACCGTTCAGCTCAACGACGCCGAAGAGCGGCCCGTCTCGGCTGGGCAACTGGAACTTCGCGTGACCTCAGCCGATCACGAACGGACCGTCCCTTTGATTCCCTCCGAGGACGTTCCCGGTAATTATTTCGCCGAAATCAATCGATTGCCGCCCGGCGTCTACCGTGCCGAGCCGATCGGCGAAGCCGTCACGAACCTGCAACAGCAAAGTCCGTCGAACGAACCCGCATCGGCCAGCTTTACCGTGCAGACAAAACTTCCCCGCGAATTGACCGAAATCCGCTGCGACCGCTCGCTCGCACAACAGATCGCCGGTCTGACGGGAGGCCAGGTTTTACCACCCACGGCAGTTGAAGAAGTCCTCCAGTTGACCAATCTCGATCCGATCGTGACGGAAATGATCGAACGGCGTCCCTTGTGGCTCGAATGGAAATATCTGTGGATCGTTTTTGGATGTCTGCAATTCGAATGGATCGTTCGCAAATGGAAGGGACTCTCATGATCGATATCAATCACGCTTCCCTATTACAAACAGGGATTTAATCATGGCGACAGTAACCAACGGTCAAACGAAATCAATTCCCTCGTCGATCGAACATAAACTGCGTGCGATTCAATCGCGCCTCGTGCGGCGTACGGTGATCCGCGCGCTGGCGATCGGCCTGTCGGTTCTGATTCTGGCGATGATCGTCTGCATGATCGTCGACTGGAGCCTGATGCTGTTCGACCCCGTCGCAAGAGTCAGCTTGACGGTCGCGTCGTTACTCGCTGCCGCGACCGTTTGTCTGCTCGCGGCTTATCGGCCGTTGACTGAGGCCTTCGGCCGGACGACGGCGGCCCGTCGAGTCGATGAACAGACTCCGCTGTTGGAAGAACGCTGGACGACCGTGATGACTTATTCCTCCGGCGATCGTCACAAATCCGACCCCACCGCGCAGGCCATGCTACAGCATGTCACCAGCGAAGCGATCGTCATGGGGGAACTCGTCGAAGCCCAAGCAGTGGCCCGGCTTGTCTCTCCGCGAAAAGCCCTCGCATCGCTGGCAGGATGCGCATTGCTTTGCGCGGCGTTTCTGTCGCTCAACTGGGCACAAACATCCATCCTGTTGCAGCGTTTCTGGCAGCCCCTGGCGAACATTTCTGCAACGCAGTTGGCCAGCGTCAGCGGAGACCTGACAAGTCCACGGGGTGAAACGGTCGCACTGGGCGCGAAGGTCGCTGGGTT
>DATKCB010000597.1:0-2724 GCA_035513495.1 Planctomycetaceae bacterium
AGGTTCTCGCCGCGTTTCCCCCTACTGCTTGCGCAGTTGGGTTTCGGGTGGGTTTCAGGGATGTTCGGCGATCCGCAGATTGCGGAAGTTCAAGTCGGTCGTCGGATCGTGGCCCTGCAGACTCAACTGGCCCGCTTCGTCGCGGCGGCCGCGGCGGGGATTTTCGTCCGGCTTGCGGTCGTCTTCCCACACGGCGGTCGGGTAGCCGTTGACCCAGGTCGCGAAGCGGTTGCCCGAGGCGTTGAGCGCAATCGTGTTCCACTCGCGGTCTTGGCTCACAACGCGGCGTGCTTTCACGCGTCGGAAGATCGCACCACTGCCGTGATCGGTCGGCTGACGCGGGTCGCCGTTGTCGTAGGCGTTGTGGACCTGAAATTCATATCCGCCCGAGGGGTTTTCCCCGGTTCCTTTCATCGCGCGGAAGAAGATTCCCGAGTTGAGTCCGTCGCCGTTGATCCGGTAATCGGCCTGAAGCACGAAGTTCTCGTAAGTCCCTTCGGTTTCGAGAAAGCCGGGACCGTTCGAGACGTGAATCGTTTCCTCCTCGACGGCGAACTCGCTTTTACTTTCGGGAACGACGTTCCAGCCGGAGAGCGATTGTCCGTTGAACAAGGACTTCGTCCCCAAGGGGCGCAGTGCGACATTGCGAAAGCGGACCGTCCCTCCATTCTGTTGCAGGCCGATCCGGCCCGAGAGCAGAGGCCGGGGAGATTCGTCGTGGAAGTCGGTCATGTGGACGTCATCGAGCCAGGCCTGAATCCAGTTGCCTTCGCAAATGACTTTGACGCGGTGCCACGCTCCGTCCGTCTTGGCTTCGGCGATCGGCTGCGCGCGGCCGACGATCCCGCCCGTCTTGAATTTCTCATTGGTGTCACAGAGATTGAGTTCGTAACAGTCCTCCGTCGGATTAGTGGGCGGATTGTTGACACAGCGGAGAAAGAGTCCGCTGTTACCGCCCGCTTCGAGGAAGACTTCGAGCGTCAGTTCGAAGTCTGTCCAGGGAACGGCGGTCGTGAGAATCGAAGGTTGCTGTTCGGAATCACAGACGATTTGTTCGTCTTCGACGTGCCAGCGGTCCGCGAACTGTTGTTCCCAACCAAAAGTGCTGTATCCGTCGAACAGGCTGATCCAGCCTTCGGCGATCTGGTCTTGCGAAAGAAGTTTCGGGACGGTTTCGGGTTCGTCAATGACGGGCACGAATGGAGGAGTTGCGGGTGTTTCCTCGACGACAAGCTTCTTGGGTGTTTTTGGTTCATCCGGGGTTGTGGACGGTTTTGCCGCCGGAGTTTCCGGTTTGGATTCGTTCGCTTCGGTTCCTGCTTTCGCTGCTGTTTCGTTGGGGGCTTCCTGGATGCATCCTTTCAAAACAAACAATGCCATGAGGCTAAAAGTCGTCACAACTTTCATCGGAGCGTTCCTTATCGGTCGGTAGCGGATGGTTGGTGGAATGACGCTCCAGCATAATCGAAGAACCGTTTCGAGTCGCGTAACTCTTCGATCACACGGCAGAGATTTTTCGAGGAATCGACTTCATCCAAAGAGTTTACGAACTGCTCTGTGAGAACACGATGTGATCGAGGTCGGCGAACAGGACGAGCTTTTCGGGTTTCGAGCCGATGTTCAGTGCGGTCCGTTGCGAGGGGACGTTGGCGGGACGGATGAGTGAGATCAAACGGGATTTCCCCAGCGTCTCAAGAGCGTAATCGCGCACGGCAGAGGCCGCTTCGGTCGCGTAACCTTGTTTCCAGAAAGGACGATGGATGAGATAGCCGATCTCGGGTTCGACAATCCCTTCGACCGTCTGATTGATCAGGCCGACCTGCCCCACCGGTTCGCCGGATTCGTTCGACTCGACGAGCCACAGTCCGTATCCGTCTTTCGCGTAACGCGACAACTGGCGGTCGAGCCAGCCGCGGGATTCCTCGCGGTTGTAGACCTTGGGATAATATCGCATCACTTCGGCATCGCCCAACATTTCGGCGAGGAAGTCGAGGTCGTCCGGGACGATCTCCCGCAGCCGGAGTCTCGGAGTTTGAATCAGGTATTGCGACATGATGGAGAGAGTCGAGATCCGTTTACCCAAGGTATTCGTGCAAGCAGTTCAATCTCAAAACAGGGTGTAGATGAACGGGGCGGCTCCGGTGGTGGTCAGGAAGGCAAGCACGCCGATGAGCCCCAGTACGATCACGATCGGGAGCATCCACCAGATTTTGTTTTCGGCGATGAACATCATGAATTCGGCGATCAGGCCCTGTTGTTTTTCGCGGCCCAGTTCTTCGAAACTTTTTTCCGGTGGCGATGATCGGCCGCTTGCGGGATCGTTTTGTGCGGGGTTCGTGTCGGTCATGGTCGACTCTTACAAACGTAAAGGAATTTAATACTGTTGATAGTACCGGGAAGGTGAAGTCGGCAAATGTTTGTCCTGCCAGTACGACTCGCATTTCCGGTCGAATTTTAATTGTAATCGATCGCGGCCCAGCAGTCTGAAAATAATTCCGATCGGGACAATCACCGTCACATAAGCGAGAAACAGCAGCACTTCGCCGACAACGATACCGACCGGCATCAGGATCAGCGACAGTCCCAGAAACACCGGCTTCAACACTTGCGGAACGACGATCCCAAGCGCGGAGAACCCAGCACCGATCGCCGCGGCAATGCCGATTGCCGACCACGAGGCTCCCCAGATCCAGGTTACGAAGGGGAACAGAACCAGCGAGAGCA
>DATKCB010000598.1:0-5016 GCA_035513495.1 Planctomycetaceae bacterium
ATCGACGACATGTACTATCGGCTGGACGGAGACGGTTACTTCAACAGTCAACGGTTTCACCTCCATCTCGTCGATCTCAAATCAGGCAAGCATCAGCTCCTGTACGATCGCGATACCGCCGGATGGTTCACCTACGACTGGTCTCCCGACAGTCGCAAGCTGGTGATCGCCACGAACACCAGCAAAAACGCGCTGGTGAAATTCTGGAAGTGGGATCTCGTCAAAGTCGACGTTCGCACGAAGAAGATTCGACCGATCCCCGATCTGCCGGTTGGACCGAAATCCCATCCCCGTTTCTCGCCCGACGGAAAGCAGATCGCATTCGCAGCGCGCGAGGGCCGTGAATGCTGGGGCGTCCGGAATACGCATCTGTTTGTGTGTGACCGCGACGGGAAAAATGTTCGCAACCTCTCGGAAGGGACCGACTACTGTCTCAATGCCAACACAATCAGCGATACTGCCGAAGCCTCGTTCGATGCGCACTTCTTCTGGAGTCCCGACAGCTCCCGGTTGCTGATGAATCTCGCCTGGGAAGGAGAAACTCACGTGGCGTCGGTTTCCGTGACGGGCGGAAAGTTCGCGTTGCACACCTCTGGACGAAAAACGATCGCGCTGGGGAATGCTTCCGCGGACGGTCAAAAACTCTCCCTGACGGTCTCCGATCAACTTTCATTACCCGAAGTCGCCGTCGGAGATTTCGCGACGCCTGTCGGAACCGGCAAGCTCCGCGTGAAACCATTGTCGGCGTTTAATCAGCCGTTGCTCGACGAGCTGGAACTCTCACCGGCAGAGCCGCAGTGGATCGAGTCCGCCTCGGGCACGAAAGTTCACGTGTGGGTGATGCAACCGCCTCACGCGAAAGCGGGTAAAAAATGTCCGGCGGTACTCGAAGTTCATGGAGGACCGCACTGTCAGTACGGAGAAGCCTTCTTTCACGAATTTCAGGTTCTTGCGGCAGCGGGGAATGTCGTCGTTTACAGTAATCCGCGCGGCAGCAAAGGCTACGGCGAAGCACACTGTACTGCGATCCGGGGAAAGTGGGGACAAGCCGACTGGGAAGATATTCAAGCCGTAACTGCCTTCATGCAACGTCACCCGTCGATCGACAAACGAAAACTGGGCGTGATGGGCGGGAGTTACGGAGGCTACATGACGAACTGGGCGATCGGGCATACGCGCGATTTTGCGGCCGCGATCACCGACCGTTGCGTTTCAAATCTGGTGAGTATGGTGGGTTCGAGCGACTTGCCGCTGGTTCCGGGTGAATATTGGGACGGGAACTCGTGGGACTCGACCGACGAGATCTGGGAACAGAGTCCGCTCAAACATTTCGGAAACGTAAAGACTCCCACGCTGATCATTCATAGCGAGGGAGACTTGCGCTGTCACATCGAACAATCCGAACAGGTTTTCGCGGCGCTGAAATTGCGCGGTGTTCCGACGAGATTTGTGCGGTATCCCGCCAGCACCAGTCACGGAATGAGCCGCTCGGGGCCTCCCGATCTGCGGTTACACCGTCTGGGGCAAATTCTCGACTGGTGGCAGCGTTATCTCCACTGAGCGAGCGCGTCGATTCCATGAAAACTCCATGAAGCGATGATCTCGGTTCGTAATCGTTCGCACTGTGGAATGGTAATATCCACAGACTGTGTGCGAAACGCTTTCTTGCGGCTGGCCGAACCGTTAGAACGTCTGTCTAATCGATATGCACGGTTAAGATCTGCGAATGGTGGAACACCCGATATGCTTTCATCCCGTCTGTTCTGGAAAATCTTCGGCACGTATATCGCCTTGACGCTGATCGCGGCGGTGACGTTTGTGACGATTCAATCGGGACGCCAGCAGGAAATGGTGCTCGAGCAGGTGCAGCAGCGCCTGCACGATTCCGCGGTTCTCTTGCGCAGTCAAATGGCCGATGCCTTTGTGACCGGGCCGAACGCGGAGACTCAGAAAACACTGCAAGAACTGGGCAAACAGAGCGTCGTTCGGATGACCCTGGTCGCATTGGACGGAACCGTGCTGGCAGATTCCGACGAAGATCCCGCCCGCATGAACAATCATCTCGATCGCGAAGAATTGCGACAGGCCAGAACTCAGGGTATCGGAGTCTCCCGGCGGGAAAGCCCGACGCTGACAGTACCCATGTTCTATTACGCACTGCGCGTGGATCGGGGCGAGCGCCCGGTCGGGTTTGTGCGAGTTGCGATGACGATGGAACTGGTCAATGCGCGTATCGATTCCGTCCGGCGACTGGTTTGGGTGACGGCATTCGCCATGAGCCTGGCGGCTCTCGCGATCACTTATTTCGTCGTGGGGCGCATCGTGCGGCCGATTCTGACGCTCACCGATTCCGCAGAGTTGATCGCCGGCGGAAATCTTCAACAGCGCGTCGATCTCTCGAGTCGCGACGAGTTGGGAACGCTTGCCGAGGCATTCAACTTCATGGGCGAGCAGCTTGCGAACCGCATCGAGGAACTCCAGCAGCAAAGTCTGGAACTGTCTCGCAACAGCCAGAGACTCGAAACCGTGCTGGGGGGCATGATCGAAGGCGTGATCGCCGTCGATCGCAACGAACGCGTCCTGTTTTCGAATCGGGCTGCCAACGTGCTGCTGGAAATCTCTGCGCCGGGGATCGTCGGCCGCCCGATCTGGGAGGCGGTCCGCAACAGTGCCATCCAGAAAGTGGTTCAAGACGCCCTGACAATGAAAGAACAGAGATACGTCGAACTCGAAATCCCGCGGATGCAGGCGACCGTTTCGTTGCTTGCCGCGCAATTGCCGGGCGATCCCTGCCCCGGGGTCGTGCTGGTGTTTCACGATGTGACCGAACTGCGGCGGCTCGAAAATCTGCGTCGCGAGTTCGTCTCCAACGTTTCTCACGAACTCAAGACGCCGCTGACGTCCATTCAGGCCTACGCCGAAACGCTGCTTGCGGGAGCGATCGACGATCCCGAGCATAACCTCCGGTTTGTCAAAGGGATCGAGGAACAGGCCGATCGGCTGCACGCGCTCATCCTCGATCTGCTGCTACTGTCGCGGATCGAATCGGGCGCAAACGTGTTCGAGGTGTCGGCGATTCCGCTCGAAGAGGCGGTCGAATTGTGCATCCAGCAGCATTCCGCGGTTTGCGACACAAAACAGATCACGCTGACGGCAGAGCCGCTCGAACCGTCCGTTCGAGTCCTGGCGGACGTCGAAGGACTGCAGACAATTCTCGATAATCTGATCGATAATGCCATCAATCACACACCGCAGGGAGGCAAAGTCACTGTCCGCTGGCGAACCGAGAATTCGTTCGCCGTGCTGGAAGTCATCGACACCGGGATCGGGATCCACAAAGAACATTTCAAGCGAATCTTCGAGCGCTTCTACCGCGTCGACAAGGCGCGCTCCCGCGAACTCGGGGGAACGGGGTTGGGGCTGTCCATCGTCAAGCATCTGAGTCAGGAATTCGGCGGTCGAGTCGATGTGGCCAGTCAACCGGGCCAGGGGAGTACGTTTACGGTGCGGCTGCCGCTGGCACCGGAATAAAAAAGAAGCCCGGTTCTTTTCTCAAAACCGGGCTTCCTGTCTCACGCTATTCGCCGCTCTCGATTACTCGAAGTTCAGCTTTTCGATCTGGCGGCCCAGAAAGACTCCCGAGAAAGCGATTCGCGGAGTCAATTCGACGGTACCGTCTGTATAGCCGTGGCCGTCCGATCCATCGACCGCAAAGCCCGGATTCAGGAACTTGTCGCCGTTGGTATCGTAGATGGTGATGACGCTGCCGTCAGCCATCAGAAGATTGCAGCGGCCTTTTTTGCCGTTTCCGTGCCAGGCGTACCAGTCGCGGGTATCCTGCAACCACAGGTTTCCGTCGGTTCCGGCCACTCCCGGGACGTCGGTGTCCGGCAGTTTCTGCGGCATCGCGTCTTTCACGTTGGTACCTCCCGGCATCAGAACGATTGAGGTTCCGTCCCAATAAGCGGGACCGTCGTTAAACGACTCGGCCAATCGCTCGCCCGCTTCCACCATTCCCGGGATGTCATTACTCAGCACGGCTTCCGAGATGTCCCCGGGCGCTCCGCAACCCATGAAGGGAACCACACTGGAAGTCAATCCGGTTGAATCTAAAAAGTTTTCCGTCAACGGACCGCCGGTCCCCTGAAAGCCTTTCAGGCCCGAGATGGTATTTCCCAAAGCATCCGTTTTCGGTTTTGACCGAACCAGATACCAGCTTGAAGCGTAATTAGTTCCGTAACCTTCTTCGAGCAGTTGACGTACTTTCAGAATGCGGTCCGGCGAACCCGCAGGGCTGTCGGTCGGATTCCAGAGTGAGCAGCGTCCGTCGTCGAGCCGGGTCAGAGGTGCCCCGTCTTTATTGCTCGTATTGACCGAACCGATCATATCGTTGAGTTTTTCCGATCCGCGGAGATCGGATGAGGGACACAACATCTCTTGCGGATTGATGCCCGAGTTGACCATGTCGGCCACCCAGCCCCACGTATCGGGGCATCCGTCGCGGCGGAAATCGTACGCACCGGTGCAGTAGCGCTTCCGCGAGTCGGCTCCGGCAAATGCGTGCATGCCGACACCGAAGTTTTTGAGATTGTTTTTGCATTCCGCCGCACGGGCCGCTTCGCGGGCCGACATGACGGCGGGTGTGACCAGCGCCACCAGAATGGCGATGATCGCGATCACAACCAGGAGTTCGATCAGGGTGAATCCTGAGTTCGAACTCTCGGTCTTAGCGTGCTGCTGAATCTTCTTCATGCTTTGTTCTCCTCGATATGGGACAGATTTGAGTGACAAGTGTCTTTTGATTGTTCGTCGAATTTTCTGCTGTTTCAAAATTGCGGTTTGTTTCGTGTGTGTGGATTGAATTTCAATTCATGGATCAGAACTCCTTTCCGCGAAGATGCCATTCGTGCTGTTGGATACCGCATTGGGAGAGAATGATACGAACCACTGTTAAGCTCAGTAGTGGTTCAATGTGAAAGGTTGATGAAGGTCATTGCACGGTTCGGAAGGCGCGCG
>DATKCB010000599.1:0-4922 GCA_035513495.1 Planctomycetaceae bacterium
GTGTGGTGCTCCGCGGAAGTGCGACACGAAGGTCGGTCCTTCGACGCGCCAGATGTCCCACACCTTGTCATTTTTCAGGTCGCCCTGCTGGTAGAAGGCCATGTGGAGCTTTTTCAGACCGCCACCCTGTTTGAGGAATCCGAGGGCCTCTTCGACGTCGCCGTCGCGGTACGGAGCGAGAATCGTTTTGATGACCGACTCGAACAGTTCGAGCTGATCGTCCGAGAATTCGCCGGCGGAGAGTCCCTTGAAGGATCCGTTCGTACCTTGCAGCAGCACGTCGTTCTCTCTGGGGGGAGTTTCCAGCAGAGCCTTTTCGCGCTGCGCGGGATCGAGCGCGGCGAAGACTTTGTTGGCGGCTTTCGTCTGATAGTGGAAGAGGTTTTCGTCCGGGTCTTCTTCGCCGTGCCCATAGACGACCGGTCCGCCGAAAGCGACACCGTCGACGGAATTTCCATCGGCGCGAATCGTCAGATGCCGGCCGGTCATTACCCATTCAAATTTGGCGGTACCCGGTGCTCCGAAGATCGCAATGTGGTACTCATCCCAACCGCCGTTGTCGAAATCGGTCTGTTTGATGATCCGTTCGAATCCGTCGGGGCTGGTAACGCCCTTCAGGATATCCTTGATCAATTGTTTTTGTTCGGCGGTATAGAAGTCGTCGCTGATTTTTGGGTTGGTGATCGCCCAGTTGGCGCTGATTTTACTGCGGATTTCGTGATCGAACGGCATGCAGATCGTTTTCTTCTGCGCGTCCGAAAGGGTTCCATACAACTGCGTCACCATGTTTTCGGCCGAGCCTGCTTTGGGAGCCGATTTGCCGACGGTGGCGGGAAGTACGAAACCGGCGGCCAGTGCTGCGGTACTGACGGTGCGGACGAAATCCCGGCGGGAAAATTCACAGCAGGGATCGGAAGGCGTTTTCTTTGCAGGATCCATGAGGGTGTACTCCATTGAGCGCGTGGGGGTGGGAAACGTCTGAGGGACGAATACTCTGATGAACCCATCGTAACCCGAATCGCATCGCGAGTTCCAGAAAAATCTTTTTTTCCGAGAAAATCAGAGACCGAGCACGTCCGACACCGAGTAAAGTCCGGCTCCATTTCCGACGAGAAACTTTGCCGCCATCAAGGCTCCGAAAGCGTAACTGTCGCGGGTATGACCGCGAACGGTCAGGTCGATCGTTTCCCCGATCAGACCGAACACGATCGTGTGCTCGCCGACGTTATCGCCGGTGCGGAGAGCGTGATAACCGATCTCCGTCGGAGGTCGCTTACCGATGCGCCCTTCGCGTCCGTGAATGTGATCGGTCTGTCCCATTTCTTTGGCGATGATTTCTCCAAATTTCAGAGCGGTTCCGCTGGGTGCGTCTTCCTTGTACCGATGATGCCGCTCGATGATTTCGACATCGACGCCTGAAGAGATGTTTTTGAGCGTTCGGGCGGCGTCCTGAACCAGCTTCATGACCAGATTGACGGCCAGGCTCATGCTGGGGGACCACACGATCGCCGTGGTCTGGGCGGCCGAACTCACTTCGTTCTGTTGTTCCTGCGTCAGTCCCGTCGTGCAGACAACCAGGGGAATTCCCCTTTCGGCACACTGTGGCAGCACCGACCTCAGTCCAGCAGGGGTTGAAAAATCGATGATCGCATCGGGAGCATGCACTATTTCGGAACTGACGGGAACGCCGATCGGGCCGATCCCCGCAATGTCTCCCGCATCCTGACCGAATTTGGGATGCTTCGGAGAATCGAGCGCGAGCGCGACCTTGAGTTCGGGATCTTCATGGACGAGCGCGACGATCCGCTGCCCCATCCGCCCACACGCGCCGTTGACTCCGATTTTCAGAATGTCCGCCATGGTCTCAGTCCTTCACTGTCGTTGTCTGAGTGATTGAGAGTGGTAAAGGTATGAAGTGTGTGAAAGGTGAAAGAGTAGAAAGTCAAAGAGTAGAAGGTAGAAGGTTAAAAGTTGAAGGTGAGGGTGAAATTAGATTGTGTGCTGTTCCCACATTGCGCAGCTTGGTGGGCGTGTGAACTGTTCTCGACGGAAATCCTCTTTATTTTCGTGGGATTCGTGTGTTTCGTGGTGGATTGAATCGATCAATCCCGATGCACTGTCTTCGGCGAAAACGCGGGCAGACAGACTGCGATATATTCCGCTCCCTTCGCTCCCGGTGTGCTGTACCGAACCCATTCGCCGGCGCGGGTGATCACAGCTTGTCCGGCTGCAACGTCGAAGGAACCGGTTTTCGATTCGATGTGTAACGTCCCTTTCAGCACGACCGTATATTCGTCGAACTCGGGCGTCTGTCCCGGTTCTTCCCAGCCGCCGGGAGATTGCATGTGCGCGATGCTCGTCTGCTCGGTTTTCGAGTTCACCCGGCCGATGAATTCGCGGATGATCTTCGGTTTGTTTCCGGCAGCTTCGATTTGTGTCGGAGATTCAATCAGCGTCGGCATCGGGTGCGGCTTTCTGCGTGAGGTGATCGATTGCGAATTGAATTTCTGAAAGGACTTCGGCATTATTTTCGACTTGCTGAAGCGATTGCAACTGCTCTCGATCGTCAATTGATCCTAATTGAGAAATCGCCCAGACAGCCGCTCCCCGCACGAGCGGGTGTTCGTCGTGGATCGCCGCGTACAAACTCGACAAGTACGACCGATCTCCCGAATTTCCCAGCACGATCGCCGCGTTTCGCAGAATCCCCGCGCGGCCGGGACGTGCCAGCGGAGTTTTTTTGAATCTTTCCCGAAACTGTTCCTCGGACAGCCCGAGCAGTTCGGTTGCATTGGCGGGATTCATTTCCGACTGCGGTGCGAAGCTTGCTTCAGTGCTGATCGGTGCTTTGGAATTCCAGGGGCAGACATCCTGACATAAATCGCAACCGAACCCCCAGTTCTGCATCCCCGTCCTCAAGTCGAGTGGAATCGGCCGGTCCCTCAGTTCGATGGTCAGATACGAAATACAACGCCGCGCATCGAGTACGCCTGCTTCGGGAAACGCATCGGTTGGGCAGACATCCAGACAGCGCGTGCAGGTTCCGCAATGAGCCGTTTCGTGTGGAGCGTCTGGAGGCAATTGAACGTCTGTCAGAATCGCCCCCAGAAAGAACCAGCTTCCGATCTGTTTGTTGAGGAGCATCGTGTTCTTACCGAACCAGCCGAGACCTGCCAGTCGGGCGAAGTCCCGTTCGAGCAGCGGCGCGGTATCGACGATGCAGCGGGTTCGGCAACCGGGAGCGATTTCGTGCAGCAGTCCGGCGACTTGTTTCAGTCGCTCGCGAAGCAGATCGTGATAGTCGCCCGCTCCCCAGGCATAGCGGGAGATCCTCATTTCGACAGACTTTGTTTCCAGAGGTTCCTCCGTGCGATAATTCATCGCCAGCATGATGACCGATCGGGCTTCGGACAAAACGTATTCGGGATGCGTATAAGCTTCGCGGCGATTGGGGATATACTTCATCTCTCCGGCGCGACCTGCGTCGATCCAGTCTTCGAGTCGCGGAAGACCAGCGGGGGTAACCGCCGGTGCGATCCCGACGAGATCGAAGCCGAGATCGCGTGCGCGCTGTTTGAGTGTCTCTGCGAGCGAGAGAGTCTCCTGTGATGTGCCGGAATCAGGCATCGTCCGCCTGTCCGAGCGGTTGTTGCATGGTTTCCCACTGCGCGCGTCCGACGGCGGCGATCTCGGTATCGAGACACCGCTCGAGCGGAGAGTAATGCGGATGGCGGCCGTCTTTGTAGGGATCGTTGGTCTTCGTGTTGTAACAGCAGATGAACGCCCAGCGGGGGTTCTCGCTTTTGTTCTGATCCGATCGGTGCAGCAGGTTCGAGTGGAAGATCACCGCCGAACCGGGTTCGAGTTCGACGTATTCGAGCGGAAGCCGATCGAGTACGGCCTTCGTTCGCTCGGGATCGGCCCCTGTCTGATCGCCGACCGGTCCGTGATCGATGCGGCCGAGCTGATGCGAGCCGGCGATCACCTGCAGGCAACCGTTTTCGCGGGTCGCCCGATCGACGGCGATCAGACAGCTCGCCATCGCCGGCCAGAGGCAGCCGTTGTTGTACCAGTAACCGTAATCCTGATGCCACGCCCACGCGCCACCAATCCGCGGCTCCTTGAGGATCATCTTGTGATGGTAGTGATAAACTTCGTCACCGAGTACGGCTTCCATCGCAGAGACCAGCGATTCCGAGGCGACGATCGCTCCGTAGATCGTTTCCGGTTCGATGTCGTTGCGCACGACCAGATCGACCGCTCCACCCTCACCGTCGGCTCGGGAAGCGACATCCTGCTTCAACTCGCGATCGGCTCGCGAGATGTTTTTGAGCAACTCGACCTCTTCGGAATCGAGCAGCCCGGGTACAATCACATATCCCTTTTCATCAAACTGTTCGATTTGTGCGAGGGTAAGTTCGAAACCGCTCATGGGAATTCTCCGGGAGTCGCAAGTGCTGGAAGATTGAGTTCGTACTCGACAGATCAAGTTTAACGAATGAGAGTCCGCATCGCATCGGGAGATGGTCAGAAATGTAAATCGTCATCCTGTTGCGCGCTTGCCTTGTGACCGTACGGCGGACATCCATGTCCGCCGGGAAAAATCAGCATCTTCCATCTCCTGCGTGTTTCACAATTCGTCTCACTTTTTTGACGTAAACCCTGAAAGTTTCGAACTTGAGGTTTTTGGAAGACCTCAAGTTCACAAGTTCTCAAGTTCAGAAAAACCCGAGAGATTTGATCGCTTTCGGACGATTTCAGACGAATACGGAAAAAATTCCGGAAGCTGGTTTGTTTCACATTTCGATGTTGCGCGGCGGAGCGCTGCTTTCGACGCAAAGGGACGAAGACGCAAAGACGCGCGAAGGACAGTTCGTTCGAATTTCTGGATTCTGATTTGCTTAGACATTCTGAGTTCGACA
>DATKCB010000600.1:0-4194 GCA_035513495.1 Planctomycetaceae bacterium
GGTTTACGGAAAAACGACATGCGAGCGATGTTCTGTGAGAGGGTTCAGAGAACTGAACGAGGGAGTATTTTCAGGCGATCTGACACGCTGACTATTCGGGGATTTTACGCGAACACAATACCAGCCTGCCGGAAATCTTCGCACGAATTTCACAAAGTGTGAAAACGGAGACGTTTCCATCGGGGGAAAAGGCAACGCAGCCGATACCGTTCGACACGATTGTTGATACGAGACTTTGTTCTGCGTTTCGTGATTTGTTCGTGAGGCTCGCACAGCAAATTGATCGCGGGCAGTGAACGGAACTGTCGATCAGTTTGGCCGGCGGCGGGCCTCGTCCTGCGTCTTCATTTTGGCCAGATGGGCCAGCAATTCCGCTTCACTGGCCAAGCGCGCGAAGGAGTGGCAGATCATCTCGCAGGTCCGCAGTGTCGGCTTGCGGCCTGGCTACAGACTGATCAGCATGCAACCCGATCGCAAATTGTGTGCCGAACGGTATGGGGACGGGTACATTTTCCCGTCTGACGTAAGATCGAACTTTGCGGATCGGGCGCGGTGACCTAGAATACGAGCAAGTCCTTCCGATCGCACTCACAGCCATTCTTCAGACCCGCCAGATTCCATGACTCGCTCTCTCTCGGATCGTGCCGATTCTCAGTCTCATCACGCGCGGGAGTTCGTCGGCCGGTTTCTGGTCTTGTTCGGCGTGGCGATGGTGATGCTGTATTTCTTCGCGAACCGTCCGGGGGTTCGTTTGCCGCTGCCTGGGTTCTGGTATCGCGGAGGAGAACTGTGGCCGTTTTTGGGAACGATCCTCGGGATTGCCGGTTTTCTGATGCAGCGCGTCCCTCAGACGATCAGCCGCAAATGGAAACCCTCCCTCCCGGGCCAGCGGTTCCAGAGAGTCGTCGTTTATTCGCGCGAAGAGTGTCACCTGTGCGACGTCGCGAAGGATTCGTTGCACAAATTCGCCGAGTGGCTCCCCGAGATCGAAGAGATCGACATCGACGATTCCCCCGAACTGATCGAACGGTACGGAACGGAAATCCCGGTGGTTCTGTTCGACGGCGTCGAGCGGTTTCGGGGAATCCTTAACGAAAATCTCCTGAAACGGCTGATCGAGGGAACCGCTCCCCGTCCGGTTTCATCGAAACAAACGGCAGAGTAGTCGATCCCCGGCGCACATCCCGCTTGCGATCCGAAGGACGACTCCCGGTGCCGCACGATTGTAAATCATTCTACAATCACAACTTACGGGGCGGACAATTCGAGGAAAACCTGGCGAAACGCTGTTTGACTCGGGGCAATTTCCGACCTAAGGTTACGGGTTCTTTCAGAGGGATCTCCTGAGGTGCGAAATGTCTGAAGTCAGTCCGCCGGTTCGGCCTCGCCGCTTGTGGCCCGTGTATGGAGTATTGCTTGGGCTGATCGCCGCATTTGCGATCAATGAATGGCAGTTTTATCGGCTCTCGAACGCCTTTTTGAACCGCCGGGAAGTCGGCGCAGGACACGAGACGCTGGAACTTCTCTCGCCGACGGCTCGTCTCGACAGGATTTACAAGTCGATGAACGGCCCCCGCTACAACCATGCGCTGATCCCCGTCTCGACGACCGCCGCGCCGGAAGAGACGCTCTGGGTCACCGGAATTCGGACCGATCTCGTCGATCCGTACTCCGGACGAGTGATCTCAAAGGAGTTTTTCTGTCACGCGAATTTGACGCTGAATCCGGAAACTCTGACGCCCGCCGAGCACAATCAGCTCTTCCCGGAACCGAAACATCTGAACGGAACGCTGTTCACGCTCGTGCCGGGTCTGATGGAGATCCAGTTGCCGGAAGGGTTCGGGATCCCGGTCCACGGAAACTCGAAACTCGACTGTTATCTGATGGCCCTCAATCAGAATCCGGGACTCCCCGACCGGTCGCTGCGGATGAAAACCCGGATCGACATCCAGCAGGACAAGCCGCTCAAACCGTTGTTTTATCGCACCCCGATTCTGTACCAGCGGTATCAGGAAGCCTCAGCGAACACACGGGTCGCCACGCTCAGTCTTCCCGGCGGAATGGGGCTTGGACACGGCATGGGCTCGCATCCGGGAGAATTGTGCGCTCCGTCGTGTGAAAAGGACCAGTTGGGTGCGCTGCCGACGCTGTTTCGCACCTGGACTTCCGGAGCGAACGGACAGGCTCACCTCGATCGTTACTGTTGCGTGGACAACGCATCGCTGGGTGGAATTCTGGAACAATTCGGCAACGATCACACGATCCACTGGATGGTTCCTCCGGGGAAACACACCTACCGCGCGGAGGTCACGCAGCAGTTGAATCTTCCCTTCAATACAACCGCGCACTACATCACGGGCCACCTGCATCCGATGGGGACGCGGCTGGTGCTGCGCGATCTCGATACTGAAGCGACAGTCTTCGAAATCGACGCGAAGTGCTTGCCGGATCGTCTCGGAGTGCTCGAGATGTCGATCATCAAAAGCCTCGAAGGAATTCCCATTTACACCGATCACCGCTACGAACTGATCTGCGACTACGACAACACTTCGAACGCACCGGTCGACGCGATGGCGGTTCTGTACTTTTATCTGCTGGATGAGGAACGCTCGAAACCCGCCGCCATCGGCGGAACACTACTCACGCGTCTCGATGCGAAAGCGGGTGAGTGAATCGCCGCGGTGATCATCGATCGTTCCGAGCGTGACTAAGTTTGAGGGCCGGAGTAGAATTCTTTTCTTTCTCACCCTCTCTTACTGCGACCGTGATGCTCGAACGAATCGGACTGACCCAGGCACAAATCGGGTGGATTGTCGGCCTCTCGCTCGCGATGTTCATCGCCGGGATCGTGACGCTCCCGTGGATGCTGACTCGCATTCCGCGCGACTACTTCCTCACCCACCCCGTCCCGCTTGCCCGCTGGAAAGAGACCCGTCCCGTCGCGCGGCTGGTGGTCCTCGCGCTCCGCAATCTGATCGGCGCGGTGTTCGCAATCCTCGGCATCATCATGCTGTTCGCTCCCGGCCAGGGTGTGCTCACGCTGCTCGTCGGGCTTTCGATGATGACCTTCCCCGGCAAGCGGACGCTCGAACTGCGGCTGATCCGCTTGAAACACGTGCTCAAGACGATCAACTGGCTCCGCGCGAAAAGCGGGCACGAGCCGCTGGTGCTGCCGGAACGAAAGAGTCGAACGAGTTTCGGCCCACAAGATGAGTAATCGCAGGCAAAGCTCGCAGAGTGAAGGTTTCTCGTCATTATGCTCAGAACGCCCCTGTTCTCTCGTTCTTTCGTGTGATTCGCTTTTTTCGTGGTGAATACTCAGCCGATCAAACAGAAAAAACGTGACTGCCTCCCAACACTCGACTAAAATGCAAGTCACGACAATCGCGCATTACTGACTTCAACGTTGGGAACGACGGGACAACTCGGAATGACTTCCCCGAAACTGAACGATTTCTCCTGGGAAAGGATGATTGCCGCTGTGGATGCCGTACGGGAACGAGCCGGCCGAGCGACCGCGGCTTTGAAGCAGGCGGGAATCCCGCATGCGGTAATTGGTGGAAACGCTGTCGCGGCGTGGGTTGCGCGCGTCGATGTCGAGGCGGTTCGAAACACGAAAGACGTCGACATCCTCGTTCGGCGTGAGGATTTCGCAAAGACCATCGAAGCCCTGCAATCGGTCGGTTTCATTCACCAGAACGTCGCGGGAGTCGATCTGTTCCTCGACGGTCCGCACGGCTCGGTCCGCAGCGCGATTTACGTCGTCTTCGCCGGAGAAAAAGTGTACCCCGAGTACCTGCTCCCCGCCCCGGACGTCACCGAGTCGGAAACATCCCCCGAGTTCACCATCGTCACGCTCGACGCCCTGGTCCGCATGAAGCTGACTTCGTTCTGCCTGAAAGACAAAGTCCACCTGATCGATCTGTTGGATGTTGGGCTGATCGACGAAGAGTGGTATGATCGCCTGCCGTCTGAGCTTGGGGAGAGATTGCGGGAGTTGATTGAGTCGAAAGAGCGCGAAGAGTGAGACCGTGCCGAATGACACGCTGAACTAATTCGTTCACTCGTTCAATCACTCGCTGTGGAAAAACTTCGTGAGCCAACAACAAGATGGTGACTTCATGCGGGTGCGACTGTTGAGTCGCCGTTCCTCACCATCGCAGGTGGATGATGAGTCATCGAGCGATTTCGTGG
>DATKCB010000601.1:0-9929 GCA_035513495.1 Planctomycetaceae bacterium
TGCGGAGACGGGTCGAGCCGCACATTCAAAGTTCTCTGCAGTTCTTCGACGAGTTCGCCGGTCGCGCCGATTCGAAGTTCGTTCGATTTTTCGGTAACGAATCCGTTTGTCGAAAACCGCTTGTAGACGATCTCCCCGATCCTTCCGCACAGAATTTCCGCGGCGTTGCTGTCCCCCCAACTGCGGTCCTCGTTCTTGTTGGTCAGGACACAGACCGCGACCGCACCCGACGGCAGATACAGAATTCCGGCGTCGCAGCGGACGTTCCCGACCGAGCCGGTTTTGTGAGCGATTTTGATCTCTCGCGGCAAAAATCTCGCCAGCTTGCCGCGGTCTTCGCAGGCGAGCAGATGTTCGCGCATCCTTTCGCAGGCTTCGGGGTTGACGAGTTTATCCTGATGCAGTTGCTCCAGCAGCGAGACGATCTCGGACGCGGAAGTACTCCCCAGTCCGAACTCCTGACTCCGTTCGGGGAAGATCGAGGTGTCGCGGCGAAACACCTTCGCGTGAATTTTGGTGTGCGGCAGTTTCCAGTTTTCCATCGTTTCCGACGTCGATCGCAGGCCGACCTGATCCAGCACGAGGTTCGTCGCCGTATTGTCGGAATAGGCGATCATCAGCCGCACGGCGTCCCGCAGCGACAGTTTCATTCCGGATGAAAAATGCGATGTGAGAATCCCCGAGCCGGGAACCTTGTCTTCATCGCGAAGTTCGAGCAGCGCGTCAAGTTTGAGCGTTCCCGCTGCTGCCTGACGATAGGTCTCGATCATCACCGGCAGTTTGATCAGGCTTGCCGTCGGCATCGGGCGATCGGCTTCGTGCCGAAACTCGACATTTCCAGTTCCATCGAGTTGCCGAACGACGACTGAGACATCTCCCTTGTGTTCCCGAATCAAAACCGACAGTGCCGTCTTGAGTTGCGGATCATTTTCGGATCCAGCGACCGCACCGAGGTGTGTCAGAAAAACGAGACCGATCAGGAAGAAATGTTGAAGACACCTCATGTCATTGCTCCACTTGTCGTCCAGCGTGAAAAATCATAATCCAAAACGACTCATCAGCGTACCGACTCATTTCCCTCTCTGCGATCCCGCATGACTGTGTTCAGCGAGAAAAAAGGAGTTCAGCCGAATGGCGGGGCGGGACGTACCATCGGGTTTCCAAGCCCGCTGACAATGAACCTTGCACACACGAACGGGCTTGGAAGCCCGTTTTACATCAGTCGGCTGAAGTGGTACGGATCGGAGAGTCGATCGGTCGGCCCGGCCAGAAGGAGAGGACTTATGTGTACTGAGTTGCGTCGCGGATCGCCCGGTAACGATTGTTCCAATAAATCGGGTCGTTCCGCCTCGAAGTGCCACAAATCCGGTGTTCCCCGAAGCATCTCTACATCGAATTCAATCCGAATAGACCGATCAGACGAAACAATCGATGCGACTGTTCTCGAGGTTCATACAAGGTACCGCTCTACGAACGAACTCTTGTGCGGTGATCTGTCATGTTTTCCAGATATCAATTCAAGCTGCTTCTCTCCGTCTGGGCGTCGGCGTTCACGCTCGGATGTAGTTCGACACAGCACCATATTTCCGAAACCAAAGCTG
Organism: Planctomycetaceae bacterium; assembly: GCA_035513495.1. Taxonomy (GTDB): domain Bacteria; phylum Planctomycetota; class Planctomycetia; order Planctomycetales; family Planctomycetaceae; genus DATKCB01. Next base: position 1,602 of record DATKCB010000601.1, read on the forward strand.
TTTCTTCCGGTACGATTGCTTCACGGAACAGCGATACTTCGCACGTGAAGCAACTGAGTCGAGTTTCTAAGCCGCCCGCTGACCGAAAGGGAAACGCGGTGGAACGTCCGGAATTCGTCGAGCATTCTCTGCCGATTTCCAGTGTCGAGATTCTCCCCGTCATGCACGAGGTGGAACCGCCGCCCCTGCCTCCCGCCGCCACAAGTTCTCAAGCCATCGACAGCACCACCGAGGGAACGGTCGCGACCGACGAATCGAGGTTGACTTTAGCCGAGCTGGAGACTTTGGCACTCGAGCACAACCCGTCGATCGGACAGATTTCCGCCTCGTCCGCCAAAGCTGCCGGTCTGCAGACGCAAGTCGGCCTCAAACCCAATCCTGTGATCGGATACGACGCCACCCAGATCGCAGATGGAGACAATGCGGGTCAGCAGGGTGCCTACGTGAGTCAGACGTTTGTGAGGGGAGATAAACTGGCGGCCAATCGTCGCGTACTGGAACAGGATTATCAGTCGATCCTGTGGGAAGTCGAAGTCCAGCGATATCGCGTTCAAACCGATGTGCGAACCAGATTCTACGAAACTCTCGCGGCGCAAACGAGGTTGGAACTGGCGACGGAATTCCGCGAGGTCGCCAGGAAAGGGCGGCAAATCGCGCAAGATCGGCTCGACGCGCAAGAAGGCGCGCTGCCCGATTTGCTCCAGGCTGAGATTCAGTTGAGCGAGATCGACATCATTCAGCAACAAGCGGAAGTCGCCTACGAGGCGGCTTGGAACGAACTGGTCACGATCGTCGGACTCCCCGAGATGCGACCGGTCCCGCTCGCGGGAGAACTTCCCGCGCTTGTGGAGGAACGCAGTTTCGAGGCGCTGTACCAGCAGTTGCTGGAGTCCAGTCCCGAATTGCAAGCCGCCTACGCCCGCGCGGAACGCGCCAGAGTGAACGTCCAAAGGCAGGAACTTCAGGCGATTCCCAACATCACCGGGGAACTGGGCGTCGGCCAAAATACGATGACCGGCAGCGGATATGCCAACATTAACATCTCTCTGCCGCTTCCGATCCGCAACCGAAACGAAGGGAACATTCAGGCAGCTTGTGCCGACTACTCCCGCGCGTTACTGGACGCTCAGCGGATCGAACTCTCGATCCGCTCCCGGCTGGTACGCACGCTGCGCGACTTCGATCAGGCGCGCGTGTCAGTCCATCAGTTTTCGACTGTGATTCTGCCGAAGGCGAGGCAAAACATGGAACTCTCCCAGCAGGCACACGTGGCCGGAGAATTCGATTTTCTGCGGGTCCTGATCGCCCGACGGACCTTCTTCGAGACGAATCTGTCCTATCTCAATTCCCGCGTGGAACTCGCTCAAGCGGAAGCCCGACTCGACGGTATGTTGCTCACAGGCGGTCTCGACGAACCGGCAACCTACGACCGAGACGACTCGCTCCGCGGCCAGTCGTTGAGTGGACAGTAACGGCACGCTCAATCGACCGCTCGATCAGCAAGCAGGAGAGTGGACTGAAAATTCCTTCCCGCATTGCAATACCTCATCGCGAGGCCCTTTCCGCGGACGACATAAAGTCCTGCACGCGAGCGGCTTTTGTGGGTTTACCGGCAATTTTATCAGACGGCATTGCGACACCCCGGGGCAGGAAACTTTGACGGAAACACATTTTTTCAGAACGATCTTGACCATTTCCCCCGGATTGACTGATATAAATGACACAGGAACGACCTGCTTTTGAATTGTTTCCAAAATGCCTTCAAAATTTTTGAACATAATTTCACTGACCGCGATTCTCTGGCACAGTATCGGAGGCTGCTGTCTGCATCACGCCCATACGCACGCTGGCGAGCCGCCTCAGAGCCTTGGGGCGACCGAGCAGAACCGTGCGGCGGTTTGCAACCACCATCATCACGGGGAGTCAAAGCACTCTCATTCGAGCGATCAACCCGATCGCTCCGACAGAACCGAACTACCGGATCACGAGGATCTCTGCTGTGAAGAGGGGAATTGCGTTTACAACAAGACCTCGTCCAATGAACTCGTGGTAGAGATGATTTCACCGTTCTTCTCGGTGGAATCCGCAGATGTCCATGCCATCTCGGATCTGAAGCCGCCTCGAACGCTTGACCGGAACATTCTGACGCTCTCTGCAGAGACTTCAGTCTACCGTTGCGCGCTGACGCAATCCTGGCAGCTCTAGACGTTGCCGTCGCGCGGCGAACGCCGCGCCCGCTTTGAACGTCGCAGCGGCATTCCTCAAGTGAGGTGAAGTGTTCGCTCCGAGCGATTCTTTTGGAATAGGTTCCCCCTGGAGATCGACTGCGCGAGGAGAAGTTTCATGCGTTTCAACATACCAGACAGCATCAAAAAATGGGTGTTTCCCCTGATGATGATCGCGCTGATCGCGGTTGGGATCATCTTTCGGGGAACGTGGTGGCCGCGATTGACCAAATGGGTCGAGGTGACCACGCAATCCCGGCGGACCAGTGTCGAGGATGACTCGAAACACGAGGATTCGGATGATCATCCCCACGATTCCGGAAGTTCGCTCGAGCTCTCTCCGCAAGCGCGGCTCAACATCGGGTTGACGGCGGAGTTCGTCCAGCCCATTCAACCGGAGACGTATCGGCGACACATCACTGTCCCGGCGATTATCGTCGAACGTCCGGGCCGCACCCGCATCGAAGTCTCGACACCGCTGACGGGAATTGTAACTCACGTCCATTCCACGGTCGGTGAAGCGATCGAACCGGGTACGCTCCTGTTCGAGATTCGGCTGACGCACGAAGATCTGGTACAGGCGCAGACCCGATTTCTGCAATCGCTGGGAGAACTCGATGTTGAAAGCCGAGAAATCGCCAGGCTTCAGGGGATTGTCAGCTCGGGTGCGGTTGCCGGAAAGCTGGTCCTCGAACGACAGTACGCGATCGACAAGCTGACGGCACTGCTGGACGCGCAGCGAGAAGCGCTTCGCCTGCACGGACTCAGCGATGCCCAGATCGAACAGGTCGAAACAGACCGCCGCCTGCTGAAATCTCTGCAGATCTTCGCACCTTCGCCCGACCAACATTCCGAAGAGGAAATCAAACTGACCGAATCACCGATTCGAACGGTTTCGTATGCCGAGCACGCCGAGATTCCTCTGATCGTGCTGGCTTTGAAGGTTCATAAAGGCCAATCCGTGATTGCGGGAGAACCGCTCTGCGAACTCGCTGATTTCAGCGAACTATTCATCGAAGGACGCGCCTTCGAACGAGACAGCGATGCCGTGACTCAGGCGGTGATACGGGATTGGACAGCAACTGCTGTGTTTGAGAGCTCACGGGTCGATGAGAAATCGGAGGACATGACGGAATTGCCCGATCTCAAATTCGCGTACCTCGACAATCTGGTGGATCAGAGTTCCCGCACCCTGTCGTTCTTCGTTCGTTTGCCGAACCAGATCGTGCGGGATGAACGCAACGAGGAAGAACAGCGGTATCTGTCCTGGAAGTATCGTCCGGGTCAGCGCCTGCAATTGCGCGTCCCCGTGGAAGAGTGGGAAGCGCAATTCGTGTTACCCGTGGAGGCGGTAACCCAGGAAGGTGCCGAGTATTACGTGTTCCAGGAAAACGGAGACCACTTCGATCGCATTCCCGTTCACGTGAAATACAAGGATCAATTGTCCGTGGTGATCGCGAACGACGGATCGCTGTTTCCGGGAGATGTCGTCGCGCGTCGCGGTGCGCATCAGATGCAAATGGCCCTCAAAAGCAAATCGGGTGGTGCCGTCGATCCCCACGCCGGTCACACCCATTAGGAGGGCATCGTGTTAAATTCATTGATTCGTTTCGCGCTCAAACAGCGTCTGCTGGTCATCGCGGTGGCTGTGTTTCTGACCGGTTACGGCACGTGGGAAGCGACTCAGATGCCGATCGATGTCTTCCCCGACTTGAACCGTCCGCGCGTGGTGGTGATGACGGAAGCTCCGGGACTGGCACCCGAAGAAGTGGAAACCCTCATCACATTTCCGCTGGAGACTGCTCTCAACGGCGCAAATGGCGTCTTGGAGGTACGGAGTTCCTCCGGAGTGGGACTTTCGGTGGTGTATGTCGAATTCGACTGGGGAACCGACATCTACAACGACCGCCAGATCGTCAACGAACGCCTGCAACTGGTCTCCGAGAGTCTGCCCGAGGGAATCAAACCGACGCTGGCTCCGATCTCGTCGATCATGGGTCAAATCGTAATGCTCGGCATGTGGAGCGAAGACGAAAATTTCGATCCGCTCGAACTGCGGACGCGCGCCGACTGGATCGTACGGCAGCGATTGCTCACGATTCCCGGCGTTTCACAGGTGTTTACGATGGGAGGCGGCCGCAAGCAGTTTCAGGTGCTGGTCGATCCCGACGCCATGCTCCGCTACGGAGTGTCGCTGGAGCAGGTCAAGACAGCCGTCAGCCGCAGCAATCAGAATAATTCCGGTGGATATCTGGATCAGCAGGGACCGAACGAGTTGCTGGTTCGCGCGCTCGGCCGGATCCAGTCCGTCGAAGATCTCGAAAAAGTGGTCGTCACGATTCGGAACGGAAGAGCCGTCGCACTGACGCAAATCGCCGACATTCAGGAAGGAGCACAAGTCAAACGCGGAGACAGCTCGGCCTTTCTGCGAAAGGACGACGGCAAATTTGTCGGTGGAGATGCCGTCGTGCTGACGATCAACAAGCAACCCAACGCCGACACCGTCAAAGTCACGAATGAGATTCTCAAAGCGGTCGAAGAACTGAAGCTTTCGCTGGGAGAAAGCATTCAGATTGTTCCGGTGTATTCGCAAAAATCCTTTATCGATCGTGCGGTGGAGAACGTGATCGAAGCGCTGCGGGACGGCGGATTTCTGGTGGTGGTGATCCTGTTTCTGTTTCTGATGAATTTCCGTGTGACGTTCATCACGTTGACGGCCATTCCTCTCTCGCTGGTGATGACGGCGATCGTGTTTCACTGGTTCGGGCTGTCGATCAATACGATGACGCTGGGAGGTCTGGCGGTTGCGATCGGCGAACTGGTCGACGATGCGATCGTCGACGTCGAAAACATCTTTCGCCGACTCAAGGAAAACCGCGCCGCCGGTTCTCCGAAGAACCCGTTGCTCGTCGTGTTTCAAGCGAGTGTCGAAGTTCGCAACTCGATCGTATTCGGCACGATGATCGTGATTCTGGTGTTCGTCCCGTTGTTCGGACTGACGGGCATGGAAGGGCGATTGTTCGCACCGCTGGGAATCGCGTACATCGTTTCGATTCTGTCTTCATTGATCGTTTCTCTCACGGTAACCCCCGTCCTCTCCTACTGGTTATTGGGACGACGAGGCGGGAAGCCGGAAGATGCCGAAGAGCGCGACGGATTCCTGCTTCGCGGAGTCAAATGGTTGGGAAATCGCGTGATTCGCTTCAGTCTGGCGTTCCCTCGACTCATCCTGACGTGGACGCTCCTCGCGGTCGGAATCGCCGGACTGTTTGTCGCCAGCCTCGATCGCGATTTTCTCCCTCCGTTTAATGAAGGAGCGGTTCAGCTTAACTTATTTCTGCCTCCCGGCACGTCGCTGGAGACGTCCAACCAGATTGCGAAAAGAGTCGAGCAGCGGTTGCAGGAGATTCCAGACATTATCGGCTTCGCGAGACGCACCGGACGCGCCGAACTCGACGAACATGCGGAAGGAGTCAACATGAGCGAGCTGATACTGGAACTCGATCCAGAATCGCCGCGATCGCGCGAAGAACAACTCGCAGAGATTCGCGATGCGATGCAAGAGTTTCCCGGAATGACCACCTCCGTCGAACAGCCGATCGCCCACTTGATCTCGCACATGCTCTCGGGAGTCAAAGCGCAGATCGGGATCAAAATCTACGGAGACGACCTGGAAATTCTGAGGAGGAAAGCAGACGAACTGAAGGCGTTGATGGAATCGACCGAAGGGGTCGCCGACCTGCTCATCGAACAGCAGGTGATGATTCCTCAATATCAGATCGAACTCGATCGGGATCAGCTCCTGCTCAACGGATTGACGGCGGCGGATGTGAACGAGTTCATCGAGACGGCCATGAACGGGCAGGTCGTCTCGCAAGTTCTCGAAGGGCAGCGAACGTTCGATCTCCTGGTTCGGCTGAAGGAAAACTATCGGGAAGACCTGGAAAAACTCGAACGGCTGGTGATCGACCTGCCCGAGGGAGGGCAAGTTCCGCTCCAATCCGTCGCTCGAATGAAGGAATCAAAAGGCCCCAATACTGTCAACCGGGAAAACGTCCGCCGCCGGATCGTCATTCAATGCAACGTGACCGGTCGAGGTCTGGTCGATGTCGTCGAGGAAATTCAAAACAAAGCGGAATCGTTCAAAGCTTCGTTACCCTCCGGTTACTCAATCGAATACAGCGGACAATTCGAGAGTCAGCAATCGGCAGCGAGGATGCTCTCGATCCTGTTTGTGATCGCGATCATCGGCGTCTTTCTGGTTCTGTTCACGATGTTTCGTTCCGTAAACCTGTCGCTGCAGGTGATGGCCGCGCTCCCGATGGCGTTCATCGGTTCGGTCGCCGCGCTGGTGCTGACCGGCCAGACCCTCACGATCGCCGCCATGGTCGGATTCATCTCGCTGACCGGCATCGCCTCGCGAAACGGTATTCTGCTGATCAACCACTATCTGCACCTCGTGAAATATGAGGGAGAAGACTGGACGAAATCGATGATCGTGCGGGCGGGAATCGAACGCCTCGCGCCAGTTCTGATGACCGCTCTCACGTCCGGCATCGGGCTGGTCCCGCTGGTTATGGCCGCCGGCGAACCGGGCAAGGAAATTCTGTATCCGGTCGCGACGGTGATTCTGGGCGGGTTGATCAGTTCGACCATGCTCGATTTTTTTGTACATCCCGCGCTGTTTCTGTTGTTCGGTTTGAAAGAGGCGCAACGCGTGGTGCAGGAAGCACGTGACGACGTTCCGCTCGTCGATGAACACCCATCCATCCATTGAAGACACTCTTCCGATGACGCAGGAGCACGTTATGTGAAATGAACCGAGAATCGATCGCGTCGTTCGGTCTCGTTGAAGATGATCGAAAGACAATTTCCAACCCGAACTTTAATCAGGAGAAAAAAGATGAAATCGTTCACGGATTTTTTGAACTTGTTGATGATCGCCGCACTCTCTCTGGGAGTCGCCGGCTGTAATCCCGAGGGATCCGATTCCGCTCCCTACAACTCACTCCCCGTCGAAGCGCCCAAAGACGAACACGCTCATGCAGAGCACGGTCCTCACGGAGGCGATCTCATCGAATTGGGGAATGAAGATTATCACGCAGAAATGGTTCACGGAGACGACGACGTGATTTCGTTTTACATCCTGGGGAGCGACGCCAAAACGGCAGTTCCCATCAGCGCGACCGAACTGATTGTGAACGTCATGCATGACGGGAAGCCGGAGCAGTTCAAGCTCGCCGCTTCTCCCGACAAAGGTGATCCTGAGGGGAAATCGTCGCGGTTCATTTCAGAGAACGCCGAGCTGAACGGGTACTTGCACGAAGACCACGCGCAAGCCAAGCTGGTCGTCGTCATCGAGGGAAAGCAATATACCGGAAAAATTGCCCACGATCACAATGCCGCGCACGGTCATGCGCATTAAGTGACGATTCCTGCATCCTCAAAACTCCTCGGTTGAGTTCGCCGAGATCGAGAGACTCAATCGAGAGGAGGATTTTGAAGCAATGTGGAATCTCGTGTTCATTGTTCTCGGTTGTCATCTCCGATCGCTCTTGCTTGCGACGAACGCATCGGGTGAGATTTTTGACTTGTTGATTCGACAACCTGCGGCGGTCCTTTGCTGCCGCCGCGAAGCCGGATCAGTTCGGTGGCTGCGTGATAGCGAGAAGCCACACCCCACTGGGGAGCGATTCCCCCGCCGATGATCAATGCCGCGAGAATCAACACGGCGATCCGTTCGTGGAGTCTCGCCCGCAGCGAGAAGGAGGCGGAGTGGTGTTTGCCGGTAAAGATGAGGAAATACGCTTGCAGGATGGCAATGCCGTTCAGAGCCGCCGCCGCAACAACGGCCATGCGCCCTCGTTCGAGCATCTGCCGGTAATCCTCCTCCGGGAGATAGGCATGGTATCAGAACAATTTCCCGCCCGCCTGAACTCCCTCGTCGAACTCGAGCGATTCAAAGGCATGCAACGTGTTGTGATGCACAAAGACGGTGATCGGTCCCTGCGCCGGCAGGAAATGCGCCGCGTGTTCGATCGTTTCACGAAGATCGTCGCGAACGCGATCAACCGATCCATTGCCCGTTTTATGATGATGCGGA
>DATKCB010000602.1:0-3629 GCA_035513495.1 Planctomycetaceae bacterium
GCCCGGTTTGCAGACGCGAGTCATTTCCCGAATACCCTTTCGTGTGTCGGTGACGTTTCGCAATCCGAACGCGACGGAGACCGCTTCGAATGAATCGTCCTCGAACGGAAGATGCTGAGTATCGGCTTCGACGAAAGTGAGTGGTTGTCGGTCTCCCTCCCGGGTCACAGGTATCTTCTTCTTGTCCCGCTTGCGGTTCGCAATTTCGAGCATCTCGGGAGTGAAGTCGCTGCCGACGACTTCGACCTTTCCGCGAAATTTGTTCCAGAACGCGATCGCGAGATCTCCTGTTCCCGTGCAGACGTCGAGGATCGGACCTTGGATGTCAGCGGGAACAGACTTGATCGTCCTTCGCCGCCAGGAGTAATCGACACCCAGCGAGAGGAAGTGATTCAGAAAATCGTAGCGTCCCGAAATTTCACAGAACATCTGACGGATACGAGCTTCCGATTTGTCGATATTCATGACGGTTCTCCTTTCCCGGAGGTGCCCTCAAATCCAAATTCCGACCAGCGTTCGGAGATTCGTTTGCGGGTTTCCTCGGGGATCTCGACGCGCGCGGGCCACGGACGGGGGAAACCTTCTCCCGGAAGTTTGGCGGTCGCGTCGATTCCCATTTTGTGTCCCATATACCGCACGGGGGCCGCGTGATCGTAGGCATGGGCCGGTCCCTTGGCAAACTCCGTATCCGAGCCAGGATGCGTATTCACGCCGACGGTATGCCAGACGAGTTCCTCATTCGTGACGTCGATTTCTTCATCGACCACAACGATCATCTTGGCAGACGCAAGCCCGTGCAATCCCCAGAGGGCGTGCATCGTCTGACGGGCGTGTTCGGGGTGCGTCTTGCGAATGCTGACGAACAACAGGTTGCGGAACATCCCGCAGCGGGGCCAGTGCAGATTGACCACGTCCCGCACGAAGAGGCGGATCAACGGCAGGAACAGTTGCTCGGTGGCGCGTCCGACCCAGTGGTCTTCATTCGGGGGAGGCCCGACGATCGAGGCCTGGACCACCGGATTCGTGCAATGTGTGACGGTCGTCACGTGCATCAGAGGAACGATCTCTTCGGGTCCGTAAAAGCCGGTGGCTGAGGCAATCGGGCCGGCCTCAGTCCACGGCTCGGTCGCATCAAGATAGCCTTCAATCACGAATTCGGCATGCGCGGGAACCTGCACCTCCTGACTGCGCGCTTTTACAAGTTCCAGAGGAGTATTTCTCAGAAATCCGGCCATCATCGCGGGATCGGTTCCGCGGGGCAGGGGAAGTTGAGCACAGAACCACAGCACCGGCTCCACTCCCACAGAAACGGCGAGCGGCATCTGGATTCCCCGACGGCGATACTCCAGTGCGGCTGCGTGAAGTTCCTCATCGGGCTGGAGATGAATCGCGAGAGTATTCGCACTTTTCAATTCGAGCGGCATTCGTCGCAGAATTCGAACATTCGTGACGGGGTCAACAGCATGCACGAGTCCCGCTGTGATCACGGGAGCCGCTTCACCCTGCCACGAAAACGGAATCGGAAGCGTTCCCAGATTGACATCCTTTCCCACGCGGACAACCTGCTGGCAGCGTCCGGTCTGCACGATCGCGGGAGGAAGTTTCATCAACTGGGAGACGCGCGGGATCAGTTGCAGGGCGTTCAGCCATCCCTGAGGGAGATCGGGGGCGAGCAGATCGATCAACCGCTGGCCGAGTTCCCGAAAATCCCTGACACCGAGCGCGTGCTGCAATCGTTCGCGCGTGCCAAATACGTTGGTGACGACGGGGATCGCTTGGCCATCCACCTGTCCGAACAACAGAGCCGGATTTCCCGACGACTGCAGCGCCGACTGACGAGTGACGGCGGCAATCTCGAACCGCGAACTGACCGAAGCGGAAATGCGGTGCAGTTCACTTCGCTGTTCGAGTTCGCTGAGAAAGTCGGTCAGGGAATCAAAAGGCATCGGAACGGTCGGGGTCGGGTGTGAAAAGTTGAAGGTGAAAAGTGAAAAGTTGAAGGAAAGTCAAATTGGGTGCCATGCCCACATCGCGCAGCAGGGTGGGCATGCGAACGGTTCTCGATCGGGGTTTGTGATTGAGCTTTGAAGATTTTCGGCTTTCCGGTCTCCGCTTTGGAATCGGTTCAAGTATAACAACCGCACTTCCCCCTGACTTGTCACAGGCGAAATTGTTTCGAGAATGCACAAGGTCTGAAATCTATTTTTTCTCTGCGAAACCTGACGATCGATGCTGCAACGATTTCTGCCTCTCTGGTTGTTGCTTTTGAGTGCTCTGGCATTCTGGTGGCCGGTCGAGCGCGCGGGTTTCGATCCGTTCCTCGATCCGAAAAACCTCGTAGACGGCTGGCTTAAAGAGAGCCCTTACGACTTTCTCGGGCTGATTTTTGGCTGCGCCATGTTCGCGATCGGGACGTTGCTCCCGAGAGACGAGATCGCCGAAGTCTTCAAAAAGTGGCCGACGGTCTTTCTGGGGACGGGAGCGCAGTATTTCGTGATGCCTCTGTTAGCGTGGATTCTGGCGAGCGCGCTGCCGCTCCCGATCGAGGCGAAAATGGGACTGATTCTGACGGGAAGCGTCCCCGGAGCAATGGCATCCAACGTGCTGACGATGCAGGCCAAAGGGAACGTCAGTTACTCGGTCAGCCTGACGACGACGGCCACGATCCTCTCGCCGTTGATCGTCCCCGCCGTCCTGACGCTGTCATTCGCGACGCTGCACGCGACAGAATCGGTCGATTTTCAGAAGCAGTTCGATCCCGTGAAGACAGGCATCAATCTGTTATGCACCGTCGCGATTCCGGTCGTGGTGGGACATCTCGCCAGTCGGTTTTCAAACATGGTACACAGTTGGTCCTCACGACTCAGCGAGATCGTGGCGAACCTGGTAATTCTGTGGATCATCGCCGTCATCGTCGCGCTCAATCGCGATCGCTTCGAACTGTCGGGACTGCTGTTGACGGCGCTCGTGCTGCTGAACGGACTCGGATATCTCGCTGGTTACGGCACAGGCAAACTGTTCCGGCTCGACGAACCGATGCGCCGCGCGCTGACGATCGAAGTTGGCATGCAAAACGCCGGGCTGGGCGCCGTGCTGGCGACCAGACTCTTTCCCGACTCGAAAGAGGTTGCGATTCCCACTGTCGTTTACATGTTCGGCTGCATGCTGACGGGAACGCTGCTCGCCGTTTACTGGCGAACGCGCACAACCACGAAAGAAACGAATTCACACGAAAATGGATGATTGAGTAGAGCAGGGGACTGGCGATTTCTCTGTGCACTCCGTGACCTCGGTGGTGAGAACTTCTACGCGAATTATCATTTTTTCGTACCCTCTCGCGGTCCTGATCGTTTACGTTGGAGTCGCATAATTCATTTACGTCGGAAAGAGAACTCATGCCTACTCGTCGTTCGTTTCTGGGAACCCTCGGTTCCGCATTATCCACGCCACTGTTTTCGTCGAGTCTGTCTGCGTTCGAACAGCAGCCCCCCAAGAAGATCGCCGTCATCACGAACATCTGGAAGTATCGGTCGCACTCGTGGCACATGGCGGAGCGATTCATGCACGGATATCCGTTGCGCGGAGCTTGGCATCATCCGCAGATCAAAGTCGTCTCCGCCTTCGTCGAT
>DATKCB010000603.1:0-4294 GCA_035513495.1 Planctomycetaceae bacterium
TTGACATCCTCCAAAAAGCTCAAGTTCGAAACTTATTGGACTTACGTCGAAAAAACGACCCGAGTTGTGAAACAAGCAACTCGATGCTCTTTGACAATTCATCAAGAGTTAAGTGATGCCACGAGCCGACTCCGCGCAACACATCGGGCGGTGTGATGGGTGGCTGGGGCGTTTTTCAAGTCCCAAGCGAGAGTACGGCATTTCGAGTATTTCGCTTCCGAGCGAACAGCACTCGACACGGCCCCAGTCGAAGTGCCGAGAACCGTTCGACTGGGGCTGTGATGTGGTTTGATTGTTCGAAGCTTTTCGACTCGAAGAAGTTTTATCTTGTTCGTGACCTGATTCACGCCCCAGCCACCCTCGATCCTGTCAGGCAGACGACAAATCTCAGGCGAGTTTCAGGAGTTTGCGCGTCAGCCATTCGAGCGAGAGCAGGCTGCATCAGGAGCGCCGTCGAACGAGAAGATCAGATTGTTTTTTTCTTGTTCTTCGCTCCCGATTTCGTGACAGATTTCGCTGCGGGGGACTGCGTCCCGAGGGAAGATTCGATGGATTCGATGGGCGGAACGGCTAATTCCTGCGCGGCGTTGAGGAGCTCCGGCGAGATTTGTTCCGCTCTGGCGTTCACTCCTGCCAATAATGCGAGGTGGCAGATCTGGTTGATCCTGCGGGGGATTCCTTTCGACATTTCGAACAGATGATGCATGGTTGAGGTCGGAAAGATCGTCCGATCGGCCCCAGCTTGCTGCAGGGCCGTATTGATGTACTCGGCGGTATGAAACGCATCCAGCGGATCGAGCTTGATCTTGAGATCGGCTTGTTCGTATATGCCCGGGGGAATGATTCCGAGTTCGTCGGAACGGCAGGAAAAGATCGAGGTGACCCATCCCCCCTGACTCATCGCGAGATGCATGATCCGCTCGACACATTTCTGGCCTTGCTCGGTGGCGTGGACGAGATGATCGAACAGAAACACGAGCTGCTGAAACGAGATCGAACATCCGGTCAGATGGTCTGTGAGGATTCGCCAGAGTACAGCCGTGTCGGAATGCGAATGACTTCCCAGTCCCAATCCTCCGATCAGATTCCAGAGGATTTCGCGGCCTTCCATTCCGTAGACGTCGATCAGGGCGACCTGCCGTTGCGTGCGGCTGGACTGACGCTTCAGCAATTGCATCAGCAGACTTTTTCCGGTCCCTTCCTCACCCAGAAATACTCCACAGCGCTGGCGTTTTTCAATGACGTAATACAGACGCGCCAAGGTCTCGTCGTGCATCGGACTTTCGTAGTACCAATGCTGCGAGAGCTGATTTTGAAAGGGGTCGAACTGGAGATTCCAGTATTCTTCGATCATGATCCGTTCCAGAAGGGATTCGCGTATATTAGCCGGAGATCGCGTCGATTTGCACCCGGGAATTGATTTCTGCACGCACAGACTACGGAATTCGACAATGCACCGCTACTTTCTCGACGACGATTTGATGTTAGGTAAAATACGTATTTCGGGAGCCGAAGCTCATCACTTGATCCATGTGATGAGAACTGCAGTCGGCGAATCGGTGGAATTGTTCGACGGCCGGGGAAACGTCGCACGGGGAGAACTCGTCGAACTGAGGCGCAACGAGGCTCTGATCGACGCCGGGGAAGTACAGCATACGACGCGACCCAGCGGACCCGTATTGATTTCGGCTGTCCCCAAGGGGGATCGATTTCGCTGGCTGGTGGAAAAAGCGACGGAACTGGGAGTTTCGAGACTGATTCCGGTGACAACCGAGCTGAGCGTCGTCGCTCCTCGCGAAAGTAAAATCGAGAAGCAGGAGCAGACGGTGGTCGCTGCCTGCAAACAATCGGGGAGGAACTGGCTCATGCAGGTCGATACGCTCCGCACGCTGGAGCAGGCGACAGAGGAGAATCGGGAGACGGTCCTCAAATATGTCGCCGATCCCGCGGGGGAATCTCTCCCTGCCACAAACGGCTCGGCAGGTGACTCCCCCGTATTCGTGATCGGTCCCGAAGGGGGTTTGACTTCCTCCGAACTGGATCGACTCGAAGCCCGAGGATACGAAAAGATTCGGTTAGGACCCTCGATTCTGAGGATCGAAACGGCTGCCGTTTCGCTGGCCGGGTGGTGGTGTCTATCCCGCATGGACCTGCAATAGTCGTTCGGAGTTTATTCGAACAGTTCGATCTCAGTAGCACGTTGAGGAGACGGTGATTTTTGAACGGGGATCGGTTGCACTTCTGTAACTTGCGACTCGGTGACCGCCGGTTTCGGTGCTGTCGGCTGCTGAACTTGTGCCGTCTGTTGTACTGCCGGTGTTGTGGGAGATTGAACTTGCGACGTCTGCGGCGCTGCGGCAATCACCGGAGCGTGTTGTTCGGCTGGAGGTTGAGTCGTCGGTTGCGGTTCGACTTTTTGCGACTCAGGTGGTTTCGGCGTCGTCGTTGCCACTTGCGGGGAACGGACGAGAGGCCGCCGCGTCTGAATCAGTTTTTCCTGAGGAACCGGTTTGACCCTGGTTACCGTGTTCGTCAGAGATGAGGCGGTATACATCTGCGGAATTGGTTGCAGCACGGGGCGTTGAGGAACGACCGGCGGCGCGGTGGCCGAGGAGAATCTTTGTTCGGGAATTTCCGCGGGTGTCACTGGAGCGGGCGCGGGAGCCACTGGTGCCGGATCGACGTCGAGGGAGACAGACAACAGTTCCACAGGATTATTCGAGTGGGGTTCCACTTCGTGACGCACGATGGCCGGTTGCTCCGTCAATCGATTGGCCGAGGCGAAATTCGATTGAGAGTCAAACGAACCTGCGACGGGTGTTTTTCGAAGCGGCAGTGTTTTCTGGCGCTTGAGCGGAGCCGTTTGAGACAACGCCTGCTGTTGTGCGGCTCGTTCTGAACGCAGTTGAGCGGCTTCGGGAGTTTCGGTCGCGGGTGCAGGGGGCGGGGGGGGAGTCTCTGGAACAGGTTGGAGATCCACCGGCGCCGCTTGATTCTCCCGATCGGCCGGATCGAGCCGTTCTTCGAAATAGACTTCCTGGTGATTGTAGGGGCCGGTCGAGAACGCAGCCGGTTCCGTTTCGAGGAGCGGAATTTCGATGGCGGAACTTCGTTCGCGAGCGCGACGCAGCGCGTCCTGATACGCATCGGGATCCCAATCGTCTTCGGCGAGGAAGATGTTGTTGAACTCGAGCAGCGTCCCTTTTCGGAACTGGAAATCGGCCAGGGCCTTGTTGTATTCGATCAGGCTGATGTGATAGGCGCTTTCCGCCTGGGCCTGCGACGAGATCGCGCGGAGCAGGAGGTCGGTGTTCGAGATACCCGCCTTCTTTTCTTCCGAACGGATGCGCACAAATTCCTGTGCGGCGATCCAGCGATTGAGCAAAGTCTGCGAATTTTGATAAGTGAGCGCGAGATTTTGAATCGCCCGCGCGAGTTCGTGGCTGATTTCCATCTCCTGAACGCTGAGCACTTCCCGCGCCTTGGCGAGTCGTAATTCGATGTTTCGCACCTGCGCGTGAGCCGAGCGATAACCGATGGGGACGGACATTTCGACGCCGACTCCCCAGCCCGTCTGGTCGCCGCGGGTCAGGGTTCCATACATGTTATTGAGCCCCGCTCCCGAGACCGGGTCGGTGGTGTGTTCGTCGAGCAGGTCGTCTCCGAATCCGTTCAACGATGCCGAGCCGACGAAATCCAATCGAGGCCGCGTCAGACTTTGGGCTGCGACGAGTTGCAGATCGAGGCTTTTGATGTTCCACTTCTGCTTGCGTAACTCGACCCGATTTGTCAACGATTCGGCGAGACTCGTATAAAAATTGGGAACGAATTCGCCCGTCAAAGGGTCGCCGAGGGGACGGATCACTTTTCCGTCATTGACGGGGAGTCCCAGCAGCCGGCGCAACTGTGTTTCGGTGCTGTAAATCGTGGAGAGCGCCTGCTCGGTCGCCGCTCGTGCCTGATAGTAGGCGTCGCGTGCCTGAGCTTCGTCGGCTTTCACGTTTCGAGCGCCTTGCTGCTGATTAAAACCCAACTGCCCCGGTTGTTGATAGGCAATTTTCTGAAGATCGTCGCCGGGTTGTTCGGGCGGTAGATTTCGTTCGTCGATGTCAACTTCTTCTTTCAGATCGCGCCACGTCCGTTGTGCGCTGCTTCGGGCATTGACGGCCGTGTCGTACTGCAGATATGCGAGATAGAGATCCCAGTACTGATTCTCGACGTCGAGGACCAGATTTCGCACGCTGGCCTCGAAATCGGCCAGTGTGACGTCCTGATTGATTCGAGCGATGACGAC
>DATKCB010000604.1:0-12469 GCA_035513495.1 Planctomycetaceae bacterium
GGCACCGCTCCCGCGTAACGGAATCGAGGGCGACCGCTCGCTGAGCGAAGTTCCCGCTCCTCTGCCGGAATTCGGACATCTGATGCTCGTGGGAGACCGGCTGTTGTCGCTGGGACTGGAACAAGTTCGCTGCCTGGCCGAACCGGCAGCAAAACTCGAATCGCTGCAGTTCGCTTCCCGTCAGCGACCGCTCAGTCCTGAACAACGGTGGGAACTGGCTTCGTTCGTCCCTCCCGGTCAAGAAGCGTTGCGCGAGAAAGTCTTGTCCGAACTCTCCGGCGAATTAAAGCCCGAAGATCCGCTGAGCCGAAAGGTCCAAGCCGATTACAAGGAACTCTTGTTCTCTCAGTTACAGAACAATCAAAAACCTGCACAGGAAGAAGCGATCTCGAAAAAACTCATCGGGTTATTGGAGACCGACGCCGAACGGATTCGCTATCTGATCGTGCAGAGCCGCGGGCAGATGCGGGATTTGAATTCGGAAGGTGTGCTCGACTCGCTCAGACAACTGGCCGGGCTGCACTCGACCGAATTGTTTGTCAGTCCGGATGATCCTCATCTGCTCGTCAGCCAGGGATCGTGGAATCGCGCGATGTGGGACTGGGCGGCCGAAAACCTGAATGGTCCGCAACTCGACCGGTTCGATGCGTTTTTGCAGGAACAGATCAACACGGCGCTCGCAGCGAACGACGCGGATCGGAACGGGCAGTTACTCGAGCGGTTCCCCGGTTTACCGCAACTCGACCCGGTCCGGTTTCGACTGGGGCTGCAATCGCTGGAGCGCGGGGAATATCACGCGGCGGAAATGTTGTTTCTCACCGTCTCCGGACGTCCGCAACCTGGTGAACTCCAGCAACAAGCGACTTTGGAGTTGGCTCGGTTGTGGACGAATTTCGGGGAAACCCCCAAAGCGGCCTCGCTGCTCGAAAGCCGGCGATCGCAGAGGCTGCCTCCCGGAGACGATGTGTTTCGCGAATCGATCGAACAATTGAAATCCGATCCGCGATTCGACCGAGCCTGGAACAATCTGCATCCGGCACTCGACTCACCGACGCAGGTGCAGGTGAGTTCGCTGCCACCCGGTCCCCGGCAATCGTCGATCCGTCGGCAGTACGAGTATTTCCGAATCTTCACCACTCCGCACGATTGCAACTTCGATCTGCTGGCCGACCGGAAAAATGCCTTTGCGGAAACCCGTTTCTCCCGCAGCAATTTTCTGGAAGACCATCTCGACAACCATCTGTTAAAAATCCTTTCGCGAACCCGGGGAACGATCGATGCCGAGATCGAAATTCCGAATCGCAACACCTCCACCGCTTCCTCCGAAGACGCCGTGGTCGGCCATTTCTTCCCCTTGGGGAGTCCGGGGCAGGTCCGGGGGATCTCGTTGATCGATGTCGCCGATGCG
This sequence comes from Planctomycetaceae bacterium, assembly GCA_035513495.1. Classification (GTDB taxonomy): domain Bacteria; phylum Planctomycetota; class Planctomycetia; order Planctomycetales; family Planctomycetaceae; genus DATKCB01. Next base: position 1,409 of record DATKCB010000604.1, read on the forward strand.
AAACCAATCTGGACGAGGTCGTTTCTCGAACCCGACATGAGCGACCTGCTCTTCGTCGGGCCTTGCAACAGCGAATACGTGACGTTCCGGAATCGGAACACCCTGCTGTCGCTCGACAGCCGGACCGGCCACGTCTTGTGGCGGCGCAACGCCCTCACACCTCGTACGGGATTCAGTAACGGAAAAATGCCGAAGTTGTTCGGCGACCACAAAGTCCTGGTCCGTCTGGGAGATGAGGAAGATCAGTTAGGCGTGTATCGCTCGTTTACCGGGCGAATGCCCGATCTCGCGCGAAAAGTTTCCAAAACCGGGATGGTGGACGCCGTCGGACGCTTTGCCGTCCAGGTCCGCTACTCCGATTCGAACTCGGGGAGCGGGAATCAACGGCGAAAACCGAGCCTCGTCGTCCTCGACATGGAGACCGGAGAAGAGGTCTGGGAATCCCCCTATTGGAACAACAAATGTTTCGAACTGGTTCGCGAGCGTCTCGTCTTGATCACTCCCGAACAACAACTCAAAGTGCTGAATCTGAAGAATCTCGAGGAAGAACTTTCGATCGAGCTGACCACCGAGGAGTGTACCGGGGTGACAAATCTCGAGTACTTTTCCGACGCGGTGAATCACTACATCAACATCGGCCGCATCAACGATCAAAACGCGGGAATCCGCGCCGCGCGGTACTCGCAGGCGGTCTCGAATGCCTTTTTACCGACGGTTCGCGTCGAAGGCTTACTGTTGGCGATCGACCGCGAAACAGGCCTGCGGCGATGGTCCCGAATGCTTCCCGCCTGCGCGATTCTCGAATCTCCCCACGAACGGCTCCCGTTTCTGGTCTCGATGAGCAAATTGACACGCCAGAGCATTCCCAACATCCAGCGACTGCAGTTGGAAGTACTCTCTCTCGAAGACGGCAACCGCCTGGCGGTCACGGACGACTTCGTTCCGCTCGATCAATACACCACCATGGTTCATACGTTTTATGATTCGCGAGCAGGACTGTTAGAAATCCACGGTCCAATGTACCGCGCTGCGATTCGCTTTCAGACCTCCTGGGAACGACTCGCTGGAGATCCCGAGCCTTTCTGACGCACGGAATATGAATTAAAGCCCTACAGCGCAAGCTGTTGGGGGAACGAGCCACGTGACTGCCGCGCGCTCACTCACATTTTCATCGCACCGGTTTTCTCGGGGAACTGCTTGATCTTCGCGACCGCTCACACTACAGTCAATCTGCGGTCGAGGAATTAGCAGGTTGTTGAAAAACTGCTGATTCCTTGAGAGAGCGCCCAAATCAAACGGCATCGAGGCATTCCGATTCGCGATGATCGCTGACGATCCGCGAACACCGAAGGTCTTCGAGCCGGACGACTTGCACCGTTCGCAGCCGGAGATGAATTTTTCAACGGACTGCTTACACAGGAAGCGTGTCGTCGATGTCGTACAAAAAACCGCAGCCGCTGATTTCAGCCAAATCTCACGATAGCTGCCCGGTTTGCGGTCAGATCAGCTATTCCGTCTCGGGTGTCCATCCGCAATGTTCGGTGGAACAGGCCGACGCGAAGCGGATGAAGCACGGTTCGAAGATCCCAAAGAAATCCAAACCACTCAGTGCAGCAAAACCGTGGCAGAGATTCTGTCCGAAATGCAAAGCCGTGCAGCACGTCAGGAAAAAAATCTGCAATTGCGGTCACACATTCGCTGTCCGAGCCATTCCACCAACCGGCGAGAGCGAGATCTCCTGATTCGATTTCATCCCTGCTGAGGAGCTGGAATTATTTCGCGGGAGCGTCTGCTGCCGGTTGCTTTTCTTCAGCCTCGGGTTTGACCGGGATCAGTTCGACGCGGACTTTTGTTCCCAGGGGAGGAATTCGTTCTTCCCACGCTTCGTACGAAAGGCCCCCTTCGCTGTTCGCGGAGCTTTTTTCTCTCACGTCGAGCGTGGCGGTCGCGAAGTTGGCGACACAGATCAGATCGCCCCCTTCGGCTAAGTAATGCTGCTGACCCGTTGCTTCGTCTCGATAAAAGCTGCTTCCGCTGAACACCCAATCGGCGGTCATCGGAACGACTTGAGAAATCTTGTGCAGTTGTTTGACCGCCGCCTGATACTTGGGATCGGCGCTCAAGGCGAGCATTCGGTCCCGGTCTCGATCGCTCATCATTCCGAACCAGAGCAGTTCGTGAAATTTGTCGTCGTAGCGGAGGTCGGAGTCCTCGGGAATCTTGACCCCGGCGGGAAACTGTTCGAGCTTGGCAATGTGATACTTGCGGGTCACGCTGCGAACCCAGTTCTGGGCCTTGGCTCGCTGCCATTTTCCCTCGGCGTCCTTCCACATCATCCAGATTTCGATCACCTGACCTTGCGGAGGCTGAAACTCCGGATCGAACTTGACCGGTGTGCCCGGTTGGGAACCTAACGCGAGGAGACCCGCATGCACCGTGGCTGCTTTGGCGTCGAGCGAAAGAATCGACTCGTGTTCTTTGGTCTGTTTGAGACAGACCAGCATTTCCAGCAGCCCGGCTCGAAGCACGACTTCGGTTTCGAGAATCAGTTTGTGATCGTCGCGATCGAGCAACACCGTTTTCTGAGGATTCAGCGCGACGGGGGCTTTGGGTTCGTCGGCTGCGGGGGTTTTGGGCGTCTGGGCGCAGGCGTCGGAAGTCCACTGCAAAGTAACGGCGGATAACAGCAGGGCGATGATGATGGGCATCGTGTCCTCCTCAAATGAGACAGCTTCAGCTTACACGAAATCGGCCAATCTCAACAGCGATTTCGCGATCAGCAGCGGCAACGAGGCAGATGGTCGAGCCACTCAACCAGTTCGGAGAAGATCTGCAGCCGGTTCGGTTCGAACTCGAGCGTGTGGCGAGCATCGCGATACGTGATGAAATTCTTGTGCGAAGAGCGGAATTTCAGAGCGAGTGCTTCGGTGGCGGCGTTGTCGATGATCTCATCGCGACCGGCGAGCGTCAGCAGGAGCGGTGCTACAATCTTCTCGGCGTGGCGTGCTACATACGATTCCAGCTCGTGACTCGCCTGGAGAAATCCGAGGCTCACATAACGCAATGCCCGTTCATCCCGGGAGATATAATCCTGCCAGTCCGGTTCCCCCGTGAAGAGTTTCGGATCGTTCAGAGGAATCGGGATGCGCATTTTTCCCTTTCCGGTATCGATGCCGAATCGGATCAGGCGGCGCTGGATCCGCGTCGGTCTGACTCGGGCGCACAGACCCGGATACAACAACGCCAGACCGTCGATTAACTCGGGATGGGCCGCCGCCAGGGAGGCTGCAACTTTGCCTCCCCAACTGACGGACATCAGAATAATCGGCGATTCGGGAGAATTGCGGTCTCGTTCGAGACGAACTTCGCGTAAGAACTGACGGACGTCGTTGATGAGCCTTTCGAAATGCGGCGTGTGACCCCGTTCGCATCCATTCAGACCCGATCCCCGGCGGTCGAGAAAGCGAATGTCGTACCCCGCCGCGGCGATTAATTCCGAAGAATACCCGTACCAGCCCGAATGAGACTGTACTCCGTGCAGCGCAATCACATACCCTTTCGGCACCGGTGCGTGAGCGGTCCAATGACGATAATGATGATAGTAGTGATCGGATGTTCGAAAACGCTGGATTTGAAACACGACTGTCACACCCGAAAAAGGAGACGAACACACCATTCTGGATGCCGTTCGGGGCTGGGTCAATCGGCGGTCGGATTGCATCCCGCTTTCCTGTTCCGAATAATTACGACGGCTTGACTAATTGGAATTACCTGAAGAATCATTCATGCGGGTCACCTTACTGATTCCGACTCTCGACCGCTCCGGAGCCGAGAAGCAATTCACTCTGTTGGCGCTAGGCCTGCGCGAACGGACGGATTGGGAAATCGATGTGGTCGTCCTGACTCGCGGAGGCCCGTATCAGGAGACGCTGGAGCAGGCGGGAATCCCCGTGACTGTTCTCGGTAAACGATTCAAACTCGATCCGTTCTGCTACTGGAGATTGAAACAGCATCTGAAAGACAGTCCGCCCGATCTTCTGCATTCGTGGATGTTTACGGCCAATTCGTACGGACGCTGGGCCGTGGGCAAGCAACCCGGCTGCAAAGTGGTGGTCTCCGAGCGATGCGTCGATTCGTGGAAGGGCCGGTGGCAGACTCGTCTCGATCGTCGATTGATCGCGCGGACCGACTGTCTGCTCGCCAACTCAACCTCGGTGGCAGAATTTTATCGGGAAATCGGTTATCCCGCGCGCCTGATCCACATGATTCCGAACGGAGTCAAAAGCTCCGAATCTGCCGATCAGGACTCGAAAACCCGCTTGAGAGAGGAATGGAAGATTCCAGCAGGCGCTCGCGTGGTGGGGTTTGTGGGAAGGCTCGCTCCCCAGAAGCGGATCACGGATTTGATCTGGGCGTTTCATCTGCTGCGGCATCTGATGGAGAACGTCTATTTCGTGATCGTCGGTGACGGACCGGAACGGGACGATCTGGCTGACTACGCCGGCCGGACCAGTTGCGAAGAACTGATTCGATTCGTCGGACATCGCGAAGACGGCGCGGCAATCATGCCGGCGTTCGACCTGTTCTGGCTGGCGAGTGAATTCGAAGGAATGTCCAACAGTCTGATGGAAGCGATGGCGGCGGGAGTTCCCTGCCTGGCCTCCGACATCCCCGCTAATCGGGAACTGATCGCGCCGGGTGAAACAGGTGAATTATTTCCGGTAGGCGATTCGCTCGCACTGGCGCAGTTATCCGATCGATTGCTGAATCACAACGAACTCTACCAGAGCATCTCGGTGCAGTCGCGTGCGAAAATGCGAACCGATTATTCGGTCGATCAAATGGTCGAACGACATCTCGAAATCTACAATTCGCTGCTCGCGTCCCGCGGTCCCGCGGATAACTCTTGAGGCAATTCCATGTGCGGTTTGACCGGGGGAGTCTGGACGTCACGAGAACGATCTCTCTCGGTGCGCGAACTGCAAAACATGACGCAGTCGCTGCGTCATCGCGGACCGGATTCCGGAGGATTGCTCGTCAGCTCCCGGAACAACTCGGGGCACTGGGAGCGAATTCTCCTCGAGACCGAACGGACCAGCCTGCCGGAAAATCCTCCCAGTGAGATCGGTTGCGGTCTGGGACATCGCCGCTTGTCGATCATCGATTTGTCGACCGGAGATCAGCCGCTGGCGAACGAGGACGAGACGATCTGGACCGTTTTCAACGGGGAGATTTACAACTACCAGGAACTCACTGCCGACCTGAAACAGCGAGGACATCGATTCCGCACGGAATCCGACACCGAGGTGATCGTCCACCTCTACGAAGAATACGGTCTCGATTTTGTCGATCATCTGCGGGGAATGTTCGCAATCGCCGTCTGGGACGAACGCCGCGAACGCCTGGTTCTCACCTGCGATCGGCTGGGACAGAAACCGCTCTTTTATCGCAAATCGACCGGACAGTTGCTCTTCGCGAGCGAACTCAAGGCGCTGCTGCAAGTCGATGACGCACCGCGAGAGCTGAACCGCGAGGCCGTCGACGATTATCTATTGTACCAGTACGTGCCTCATCCTGATTGCATTCTGGAGGGTTACAACAAACTCCCTCCGGGGCATCGGGCGGTCTATGAACGAGATTCGCTGACGATTGAACCTTACTGGACACCTCCCTACGAGAAACCCGCTCTGTTTTTTAATTCTGAAGCAGAATGGAGCCGCGAACTTCGTCACCGTCTGAGCGAATCGGTCTCTCTGCGACTGAGAAGCGATGTTCCGCTCGGTGCGTTTCTTTCGGGCGGGATCGATTCGACGATCATCGTCGGGCTGATGCAGGAACTCTCGGAGAACCAGACCAAAACCTTCTCGATCGGATTTCCGGTCGAAGAATTCGACGAACGGACATTCGCGCGGGAAGCGTCGGAGCATCTCGGGACCGAACACCACGAGCAGGTCGTTTCACCCGATGCGCTGAGCATCCTGCCGAAACTGATCTGGCATTACGACGAGCCGTTCTCCGACAGTTCCGCGATTCCGACGATGTATCTTTCCGAAATGACCCGTCGGCACGTCACGGTCGCTCTTTCGGGAGATGGCGGGGACGAACTGTTCGCCGGCTATCCGCGTTATCGAGCGGTCGAACTGGCGCGGCGCGTAGATAAACTCCCCGGCTTCGCGAAGTCGATCCTCGGCTGGAAGCTCTGGCAGAAACTCCCGTCGGGTACGAGTCAGCGATCGATCGTCAGACGCGGAAAACGCTTTCTGTCTGCGATCTCCCGCTCGAAGGAAGAACGGTACCTCGACTGGATCTCGATTTTCAATGAGGACGTTCGTGCGGAGTTGTTCACGCCTGATTTTCGGGCATCACTCGGCACGCACGAAGCGAAGCGTTTCGTGCTGGAAGCCTATCGGCAATGTCCGAGCCGCGACTTTCTCACCCGCACGACCTGTGTCGATGTGGCGACCTATCTCCCCTGCGACATTCTCAAGAAAGTCGATATCGCGTCGATGGCCTACGGGCTGGAATGCCGCAGTCCTTTTCTGGATCATCACGTGGCGGAGCTCGCCGCGGCCATGCCGATCGAACTCAAAATGGATGCGCGGAGACAGAAGAAAATTCTGCTCGAAACATTCTCCGATTTTCTGCCCGAACGCCTGCGGAATCGCCCCAAGATGGGATTCGGAGTTCCGATCAACGTCTGGTTCCGCAACGAGCTGAAACCGCTGCTGTACGACGTCCTGCTGAGTGACAAAGCTCAACAAAGAGGAATTTTTCGGAAAAAAAACGTCGAACAGCTCGTGGAACAGCACCTTTCAGGCCGCTGGGATCATTCGTACCGGCTCTGGAATCTGCTTTGCCTCGAACTCTGGCAGCGGATGTTTCTCGAATCGGATCAGGTGCCAACACAAGCCCCCGCAACAATTTAGGCCGACTGCTGACTTCTGACTGGTTTGAAAAAAACACTTCGATTTGGCGAACAGTAACGATTCGGTAAAGCAGGTCGAGTTTGCGTACTGCCGAAAGTGATCGATTTAGATGCGATAGAGGGATAAATCCAGCGTACTGAAATGGAGTGATCGAGACGGAACATAATACCGATCCTCTTTGGACAGGGCTTTCCACTCTCCTCTTCCACTCCATCGCAGCATTTCACAATTGCTTTTGCGAAATCGAGTTCGAGTCACTTCGAACTCTCCCGAATATCAAGTTCGGGCGCTGCCGTCGCAGGAATCGAACGTATGACGTGCTCTCACAAAAGTGTCTCCCCAGGTTGTCGCAAACAGAATTTTTGTGCGATTGTGGTCGCCGTGGGGACATTTGCGGTCCTCTACTTCAGCTACGATCCGCAACCTGCGGGTGCCAATCCGGGTGAAACCCGGGTCGATCTCTCGCAACTGCAGGACGCACAGACCGCCGAAATTCCCGAGAGTGTCGGCAACTCCACACAAGCCCAAAACGACAACGAACTGCGCGGACGCATGGCGCTCCTGATGCAGGTGCTTCTGCTCGAAAAAGGACTGCACAAAATCGCAGAAATCCCGAGTTACTCGGCCACCTTCTGCAAACAGGAAAAAATCGGGGGAGTTCTGTCCAATCCCGAATTTATGCAAATCAAACTTCGCCACAAGCCGTTCTCGATTTACGCCAAAGTCATCGAGGGAGCGGATGTCGGTCGCGAGCTCCTGTATGTCGACGGCGATAACAACAACGAAATGCTGGTCAAACTCGGCGGCGTCAAAGGCCGGATGATGCCGGCGCTCAAGCTGGATCCGCACGGTGCGCTGGCGATGAAGGAATCCCGATATCCCATCACGACTCTCGGCATCAAGCAGATGACCGAAGAAATTATCCGCTTCCGCCAGCGAGACCTCGCCAATACGGCTGGTCTGACGTGCCGCATGCTCGACGATCAACGATTCAACAAGCGACCCTGTTACTGCTTCATCATGGAATACCATCAGCCGCAGAACGATAATCCGCATCGCAAAAGCCTGATCTACGTGGACAAGGAATTGAACATGCCCTCGTGCATCAAAAACTATTCGTGGGCTCCCGACGGACAGGAAAAACTCGAAGGCAAAGAACTCGACGAAGCGACGCTGGTCGAATTTTACAGTATCTCGAACCTGCAACTCGAAGAACAAATCGCCGACACCGAATTCGACAAATCGAACACGAACTACTCGTTTCGCCGATAAGCAGTCACGCTCGTTTCTCACCAAACCCAGACTCCTCCATAGGGCCGGTCACTTGACCGGCCTTTTTCTTTGACATCGTTCCGGAAAAGACAGTCCCACGATTACGGCTGGCGAGAAATTCGTACCCTCTCGTCAAAACTGGAGAAAACGCTCCATTTTACGATCTCGTCCACGATTTGTTTTGAATTTTCCGGCAGAAGTGGGGTATGATGGGCGACGAGCATAAGGAAGAACCTTCCCATTATTCCCACCTGATACAGCCCGCTGATTTTCCAACCTGCTGAGAACGTCTCGCATCCCCGTGTGAGAGTCAAAAATTTCCGTTGAATTCTGAAGAGGCCGAGCAGTCATGCGCACACGCTTGTATTCGACCGTTTCGTTTCTGACCGTCAGTTTCTTCGCCGCTCAACTTTCGGCGCAAATCTCGCAGACGGCACTGTACTCGGTCTCTCCTCCGGGATGTCAACAGGGGCAGTCGGTCGATGTTACGATCAGCAGCGGCAAAGATCTCGACGATGTCAATCAATTGCTGTTCAGTCATCCGGGCATTACCGCAGTACAGAAAATGCAGGATTCCGGCGGAAAGCAGATCCCCGTCACCAACACATTTGTCGTCTCGGTCGCCGCCAGCGTTCCCGTGGGCCACTACGAAGTGCGGACCGTCGGTTACTTCGGCGTCAGCAATCCTCGCACCTTCTGTGTGAGCGATCGCCCCGAAGTCGCCGAGAAGGAATCCAATAACGATCCCGAAAATGCACAGCCGCTGGATTTCGGGACCATCGTCAACGCCGTCAGTAATGGGGCCGCCGACCTCGATTTCTATAAGATTCACGCCTCCGCCAATCAGCGTATTCTGGTGACCGCAGAAGCGCAGCGGATCGATTCGCGCATGCAGATGCAACTGGAACTCCGCGATGCACAAGGACGCCGCCTGGAACGTTCGAGAAGCGGATATCGGGGCGATCCGGTCCTCGATTTCACTGCCAAAACCGAGGGAGATTATTATCTTCGAGTGACCGAGTTCACTTATCGCGGGGGAATCGAATACTTCTATCGGTTGCACTTGAATACTGGTCCTCACATCGATTTCGTACTCCCCCCCTCGGGAGTCGCCGGTACGAACGGCAAGTACACTCTGTACGGACGAAATCTGCCCGGCGGAGTCCCCTCGGGGATGAAGATCGAGGGAATCGAACTCGAAAAGATCGACGTCAACATCGCGCTGCCGGCTCAAATTGAACAAACGGAACTGCTCGAAAATGTGTCTCCCGAAGAGTCCGTCGCAGACAGTTTTTCATACCGTCTCGATTCTCCCACAGGAGCGTCGAACGCCGCTCTGATCCACTTCGCCAATACCCCGGTGACACTCGAGACAGAACCGAACGACGACGGGGCACAGGCTCAAAAGCTGACGCTCCCCGCGGAGGTTGGTGGCCAATTCCAGAAGAAACTCGACGCGGATTGCTATCAGTTCGAGGCCAAAGCGGGCGAGGTCTATTTCATCGAAGTGTTCGGACAACGCCTCGGCAAAGAGACCGATCCACGGTTTGTCGTCGATCAGATCACGACCAACGACAAAGGCGAGGAACAGGTCAAGCGGCTGGTCGATCAGGATGACAACGAGCTCACGATCGGAGGAGATGATTTCAATACGCGCCATCGCGACCCCACCTGGAAATTTGCCGTCCCCGCCGACGGAACGTATCGCATCACTCTGAACGACCGCTATTGGGAAAACCGGGGACATCCCGGGCTGGTCTATCGACTCGTCATCCGCAAGGAATCGCCGGACTTCCGGCTGGTTGCCCTCGCCTATCAACCGAACCCGCAAGCCAATCAACCGGGACAACCGGGCGTCCTCAGTTTACGCAAAGGCGAGAACGGACAGATCGACGTACTCGCCCATCGTCTCGACGGTTTCGATGGCTCGATTTTCGTCACAGCCGAGGGACTTCCCGCCGGCGTGACCTGCAGAGGAGCACTTATCGGAGAGCGGGATACTTCCGCGCGGTTGATCTTTTCGGCATCGGCCGATGCAGCGGTTGTCTCCACCACGCTACGTCTGATCGGCGAAGCGGTCATCGACGCCCCCGATAAAGTTCGGGAACTGGACACTGCCGAGAAGGCCGTCAAACCGGCGGTCGACGCCATCGCCAATCTGCAGAAAGCGGTCGAGCAAGCCGCTCCGAAACTGGAACAGGCACAACAAAAACTCGATGCTGCCAAGAAAGCACTCGCGGACAAACCCGACGATGAAAATCTGAAAAAACAGGTGGAAGCGGCGGAGGCCGAGTTCCAGAAAGAAAAACAGGCTCACGACGCCGCGGTCGCCAGTCTCGAAGCGGGAAACAAAAACGTTGCGACGGTAAAACAGAACGTGGAGGCAGCGCTCCAGGCAAAACAGGCTGCTGCCAGACCGGTCAAGCATCCCGCTCGCACTGCGTCGCTCGTGTGGGCCGGAGTTCCCAACAATGGGGCGGCGACCGTCTCGCGACTGACGCGAAACATCGCTCTTTCCGTCATGGACGCGACCGCCGCGTTTCAGGCTCTGATCGAACCGCCGCAGCCAAAAATTGAAGTCCATCAAAGCTCGCAAATCCTCCTGCCCGTCAAACTGGAGAAGCGGAATAATTTTGACGAGAATGTGAACCTCACCTTCGCCGGCTTCGACAATAACAGCAAGCTTCAGGTCGAAAACAAACCGCTCAACAAAGGCGAGGCCGAAGGATTGCGCAGAATCTTTGTCCCCAAGGACGCTCCTCCCGGTGCGTATACGGTCTATCTCAATTCGCAGGCTCAGGAATCGTATGAACGAAACCCTAAAGCGGTGGCCGAGTCGAAAGCCCGGCAGGATCAGGCCGAC
>DATKCB010000605.1:0-7120 GCA_035513495.1 Planctomycetaceae bacterium
GCAACAGCTCCCAATCGGTTCCGCTTCGATGTTCTGATTTCGCAAATCCGGAATAGATCAACCGCGCCGGCAGGATCGAGCTGTGTTGCAAACTCGCCAGACACGCCAGTCCGGCGACCGTTGCGATGGCGGTTGGCCATCGCCAGCGAACCGTCGATTTGGCCGCCTCGGAATCGAAAAAAGTCGAGATCATCGCTCCCATCGCCATGACCCCGATTCCCGCGCAAATCAACCACTTGGGATCGATCCCCTGCGACAGGCAAAACACCGATGTGAACCAGCCGCCCATCACCAGTCCCGTTCCTGCGGCGAGCGAATTCGCAGAACTCCGGGTTTTCTTCCAACCTCCCAGCGCGATTCCAACGACGAGCGGAAAGAACCCCACAAATAGAAACCGCCCGAGTGCGAGCAGCCACGGTTGAGTGACGTTCGAGTGCAGCATCAGCGCGTATGACATCCAGGCTTCCTGTCCGCCTGTCAGGATTGCCGCTGAGAGCATGAGCGCGATCAGGCTGAGTTCCTGCGAACGGCCCTTTGTTCCGGGAAATGACCGCGTCCAGCCGGTTGCCAGAGCGAATCCGATGACGACCGCCGTGATCCGGGCATCCAGTACCCAGACACTGGGGAGCGTCCAGGCGGCAACAATGTTCGTCGCGGCAGGCCACAACAAGCCCATCCCCAGCAGCAGCAGAACTCCCAGCCAACTGTTCTTGACCGGCTCTGCTGACGAAGGGAGGGAACGAGCGATCAGCGTTTCCGTATCCGAAGATTCCGTCCAGAACTCAAAACCCGCGCAGACACACAAGAGACCCGCGGCAAGGCACAATGTCAGAAGGACTCCCAGAACAGGGAGTAGACTCAACCAGCCGAGTCCCATCCCGAACGCGATTCCCCAACCGCGTTGCTTGTCGTTGGCGCCGGTCGTGCTTCCATTCAGAAAGAGGATGGCGGGTAATGTGACCAGGAGCAGCCCACTCGGCAACAAAGCCAGGAATTGTCCGATTGGAAGCTCCAGCCAGCTTACTGGAATCCCTCTCATGGCGTAGCTCGAAACGTACACGATGATCGGAACGACTCCGGTCAGGGCAATGCAGAGCAACCACGATCCCCAGACCGGGAGAATCTGTCGAATTTGTCGGTCCCAGCGCGACGCGCACCAGATCCCCAACCCCAGACAGCAGATCGCTGTCGATTGAGCGGCGATTCCCACACCGAAGGCGGAGATCCACGAGTGCACGAAGTGCAACGCGAGGAGTCCCAGACCGAACCCGGAGAGAGTCGGTAAGAGTTTGCGCAGCGACGAGAACTTCCAGCGTGACGAAGTCGATCGGGTCATGGCGTCCTTGCCAGTTCTAAGTGGAACAGATGCGGCAGATTGCGGGCGCCGCACCGATTGCTGAGGATTTTATGCCTCCTCGAAAAACGCCACAACCCCAGTCCCGACGGCATTTTGTACGAGTGCCACGACTTAGCGCTGTCGGATTACCCGAGATCTTCCGTGGTGACTTCGGCGAGCGTGGGATCGACGTCGATCTGAACTTTCAGAATCCGGCGTTTGTCTGCTTCTACGACCGATATCCGATAATGCTTCCAGGCGAGAAATTCGCCGATTTGCGGAATCCTTCCGAGTTCGGAGACGACGAATCCCGCGATCGTGTCGAAGTCTCCTTCTTCGGGCAGCGCGAAGGCGTGCTTCTCGTTGAGTTCGTCGAGGTGAATCCGTCCGTCGACCAGCAGCGAATTCTCACTCAGGAGCTGAATGCCCTCTTCCTCGATTTCGTCGTATTCGTCGTCGATGTCGCCGACGATCTCTTCGAGGATGTCTTCCATCGTGATGAGTCCCGAGACGCCTCCGTATTCATCCAGGACGATCGCGATCTGAACCCGTTCGGCTTTCATCGTCTGCAACAGATCGTCGACGCCGGTCGTTTCAGGCACGTAAAGCGGTTCGCGGATCAGTTCACGCAACGACGGTTCGGGCCGGTTGCCGTCATATTGCTGAAGCAGATCCTTCGCGTACAGGATGCCGATGATGTCGTCGTTGTTCTCACCGATCGCGGGGACGCGGGAGTGTCCTTCTTCGATCATGATGGCCCGGGCTTCGTCGAGAGTCGAGGTGATCGGCAGCGAGACGATTTCGGTCCGGGGCGTCATGATCGAGGATGCGTCGACTTCCTGAAGTTCGATCACGCGATGGATCATCGTCCGTGCTTCCCGTTCGATCAAACCTTCCCGTTGTCCCTCGTCGACGACGGACAGAATTTCTCCCGAGATGACTGAAACGTCCCCCTGATTGGGTGTTTCGACACCCGTCAACCGATGCATCAAGTCATCGAATTTCTTCACGATGGCCAGATACGGACGCCCCAGAACCCGCATGAGGTTGAGCAGAGGCCACAGCCGCACGATGGCCGACTCTCCCCGGACACGGCTGAGAGCCCACGGAACCAGCAGCAGCACGAGTATCGTCACCGCCCCAATCCCGCACACTTCCAACAGAAATGCGATTTTGTCCGTCGTTCCTTCGATCGCCGCAAACCAGTTGCGAACGAGCGAAGAGCTCAGTTCGAACAGGATCACGAGGTTGATCAGCCACACGAGTTCGACCACGCACAGAGCCTCTTCGTGATACTTGAGAATATCTCCGAATCGATTCTCGTGGTTTCGGGAACGACAGAGCACATCCAGCTTGCTGCGCGAGAAATCCCGGAGCGAATAGGCAGACCACGACAGCAGGAATCCGGCGATGGCGGAAAGAAACAGCCCGAGTTCGTGCGGGTTCAGGCTCACAGCAGATCCTCCCGGGGGAGTTCGGCCAGGGTCACTCGATCCGAATGTGGGTCATCGTCCATTGTGTCACGGGGAGGCGTCATTCCCCATCTCGCCAGAATTTCATTTTCTCGGAGTCGCATCTGAGCTCTCTCGCCGAAAGTCAGGTCGTCGTAACCGGCCAGATGCAACATCCCATGCACCACATATAGTAAGAGTTCTTCCTCCGCACTCCAACCATAATCTTCCGCCTGCTTCAATGCCGTTTCGGTGCTGACGACGACTTCGCCTTCCAGATGTTTTCCGGCACCCCGCAGATTTTCCGTCGAATCGCCGACGGACCGGCCGGTCGGCCGTTCCTCAAGCAGAAAGCTGATCACATCGGTGGGATAATCGTGCTGGAGGTGCTCGCGGTTGATTCGCTGGATGGCCGTATCGTCGACGAAGACCAGCCCGATGACGGCCGAGGCGACGCGTTCGGTGGCGAGCAGCTCGCGAGCGGATTGGCAGATTCTCTCGCGGTCGAGCGGCACGAGATGTTGCCTGTCGGTCAGTTCGATTTCGTACGTCATCGGGTGCGAGGTCAGGCTGTCTTCTGGTCGGGGTATTTCACTCGTCCGTGATAGATCGCAATCAACGATTTGGTCAGCGAGTCCTTGATCGTATTCAATTCGGTCAGGGTCAATTCGCATTCTTCGAACTGACCGTCCAGCAGCCGTTTCATCGCGAGCTTTTCGACGAGGGATTCGATTCGCTTGGCGGTCGGTTCCACGAGCGTTCGGCTCGCGCTTTCGCAGGCATCGGCCAGCATCAGCACGCCGGCTTCGCGAGTCTGAGGTTTGGGGCCGGGATAACGAAACGCCGATTCTTCGACCTCGCTCGCATGTTCCAGATCGGCCAGCTTCTCCGCTTCGCGGTAAAAATATTCGACGAGGGTCGTTCCGTGATGCTGTTCGATAAAGTCGGTAATGGCCTGGGGAAGATGATTCTGCCGCGCCAGATCGACGCCGTCCTTGACGTGACCGATGATGATCAGCGTGCTCATCGCGGGGTTGAGCTTCTCGTGCAGCGACCGTTCGTTCTGGGACATGTTTTCCACAAAGTAGTCCGGTTTGATCATCTTGCCGATGTCGTGAAAATAAGCGCCGACGCGAAGCAACAGACCGTTGGCGCCGATCGCATCGGCGGCCGCCTCACCGATCGTCGCGACCGCGATGGAGTGGTTGTACGTCCCGGGCGCGCGGCTGACGAGTTGCTGCAGCAAGGGGTGCGAGATGTCGCTCATTTCCAGGAGCGAGATGTCCGTGACGACCCCGAACGACGATTCGATGAACGGCAGGCTGCCCGCGACCAGATATCCCGCGACCAGACACCAGCCCGCTCCCTGCAACGAGAACCGGATCAGCTCGACGTCCATCAGCACGTCGGTCACCGCCTGATGGCTCAGGATCTGCAGGCCGCGGCTGACGACGAAAAAAGTCACTCCGCACCAGAAGCCCACTTTGATGAGCTTCGATCGCGACGAAACCGACGAGAGCAGAATCACCGCGGTCAGCGAAACGGCGACCAGCGTGGCGAAATGTTCGATCGCCTGAACCGTCGACATCGTGAGGATCATCGACATCAAGACCGCCGTCAGGCTCGCCAGCATCTGATTGAAAGCAATGGCGACAATCATCGTGACCGCCAGCAGAGGAATCACCTCGGCCCGCCACGGATCGAAAGACAGCACCCGCGCCAGAAACAACCCGATGATCACCGTCGTCAGATAACTGGCCACTTGCGACAGCTTTTGTAACTGCTTGATACGTTCGTTCCTCAGGTAATAGCCGAACAGGAGCGCCAGCACGCACAGCATGAGGTACACCGTCACGGCCCGGAACAGATGCCGGCTGAACGGAAGATTGTCTTCGTAGTGTTCGAACTCGGCCTGCAGGAGGGCCAGCTCTTCTTCCCCGATCGACGTCTGTGCGGGAATCAGAACTTCTCTGGCTTCGTAGGTCCGGCCTTGAGGTTCGACGCTCTCTTCCGCCAGATTACGATACTCCTGAGTGAGTGTTCCATCGTATCGCAGCGAATAAATTCGCTGGGTTTTGAGCCATCGCGACAGCGGCGTGCGGAGCGGTTGAAGATTCGGGAAGTTAATCCAGGATTTTCCCAGCGACCCGTTATTGGTCAGTTGTTCGGAAAGCAGCACGTCGCGCGGTGACAGAATCCGTTCCCGCAGGAGGTCGAGCGGCGGGATCTCGGTGAGTTCTTCCGGAATCACGACGAGTGCCGAGTCGGAAGCAATTCCCGCCTGCTCCAGTTCTCCCGGATCGAGCAGTCCCGTCGTGGCCAGGGGTTTGACGAACGCTTCGAAGTCAGACACGATTTCCTCGATCGGACTCCCGGTCGAGAATCCGGCGGAGGAGATCCCGGCCTTCAGCGTCGAGAACTCAACTTCGAGGGACGAATCGCGCGCTTGCAGACGCGTTCCGTTGGCGGTCAATGTCAGCTCGAACGCCTCTTGCGTTTCGGGAGACAATTCGTTGTAGGAACGGGCCGAATCGATGTCTTTCAGATAACTTCTCAGTTTCGCCGACAGCGACGAAAGCGGGATCGGTCGCGACCGGAAAATGAACGGCACTTCGCCCGCCCGTTCCCGCTTGAGTTGCTCGGTCGCGATCGGATCGACCTTCATGAATTTCTCGCGCGAGATAACCCCGTGCGTGACCCGGTCTCCCAGCCGGTACGGAAAGGGAGATTCCCAGCCTTTCACGACGATCAGCAAAAACCCCAGACTCACGAAGGCTAACAGCAGCGTCGCGAGAAAGTTCGGGTTTTTGAGCGCGCCTTCCAGTCTCGTCGAAAGCTTCGAGGCTTCCCGCATACTGGCCGCTTTGGAAGAGCGGGATCGTTTATGAGAAAACAGAGACATAAAGTCGGACAGCCAGAAACGCTGTCTTCCGGAAGGAAAAAAAGACGAACTGAACGGTCAAAACGCGTGCGACTCTCGTGCTGCGAGAGGGGCGATCGATCTGCCGGGTCTCATTCAGTCGATAATGGCCTACCCTGTTGAGGAGACTCCCGATTCAACAATTGAATCTGGTGAACCACGCGGTTCGATCGAGCAATCATCAATTGTGGGATCCGCTATCGTACGCTTTCACAATCTCTCTGACCAGTCGATTTCTCACAATATCCTGGCCGGTCAGCCGAACCAGGCCGACCCCTTTGATATTCGACAGTCGCTCCATCGCATCGACCAGCCCGCACGTAACATGAGACGGCAAATCGTTTTGGGTGATATCGCCGGTCACGATAATTTTCGATCCCATCCCCATTCGGGTCAGAAACATCTTCATTTGCGTCAACGTGGTATTTTGTCCCTCATCGAGAATCATGAAGGTGTGGTTCAGCGTCCGCCCGCGCATGAACGCCAGCGGGGCGATCTCGATCACGTCGTTTTCCATGTAGTTGCGGACGGTCTCAAAATCGAGCATGTCGTTGAGCGCATCCAGCAGCGGTCGGATGTACGGATTGACCTTCGCCAGCATGTCCCCCGGCAGAAAACCGAGTTTCTCTCCCGCCTCCACAGCGGGACGCACGAGTACGATTTTGCGGACCAGTTCTTTGCGGATCGCATTGAGCGCCATCGCCACCGCGAGATAGGTCTTCCCGCTCCCCGCCGGACCCGAACAGATCACAATGTCGTTGTGCCGAATCGTCTGAATGTATTCCGCCTGCCCGGGGGTTCGCGGTTCGATCTGACGCAGGTGGTCTCCCAGCCGAATCGCCTGAGTCGCTTCGGGAATGAAACGCTGGCCGTTGACTCCGAGAACCTCGTCAAGTTCCGAATCGAGAATCTGGCCGTGCTTTTTCAGAATTCCACGCAGTTCGGTAAACACCTCGCTCGCGCGCTGGATTTCTTCTTCCGACCCTTGCAGACGGAGTTCGTCCCCGCGGATCACGACATCGATCTTCAATACGCTTTTCACGCGCTTGAGATGACGGTCCCGCGATCCGAACAGCATTCGAATCTGATCCTGACTGTCGAAGGCAATCGCTGATTCGGCCATGTGGTGTTTGAATAGAAATGGTAACACTTCAGCCAAGTGACGTAGGACGGGCTTCCAGCCCGTCCGGAATGGTCGAGACTGATCGCGGACGGGCTGGAAGTCCGTCCTACGTTTCCTCCCGCTATTCGGCTGAAGTGATACTGGAAATAAAGTCCTGCAAGGGCGTCGCGAGAAGTTGCCGCGCGACCCGACTCAGTATTTTATCCTCGCCCTCCCGCTCGCGACAGTCCCGGGACGGAAACTCTCGGTCCCCACAGGACAATTTTCACGGCGGATACGTTCGCGGGGAT